>DASZYW010000315.1:0-2165 GCA_035545195.1 Gaiellaceae bacterium | reverse complement strand
CGGGACGATCGCGTCGGCGCGGGCGAGGATGTCCTCGTGCGCGTTCGCGACCGCGATGCCGAAGCCCGCCCAGTCGAGCAGCTCGCGGTCGTTCTCGCCGTCCCCGAAGGCGACCGTCTCCGCCGCGGTGAAGCCGAGCCGCTCCGCGACGAAGGCCAGCCCCGAGCCCTTGCTCACGTCCGGGTGCGCGAACTCGAGGAAGTGCGGGAGCGACTTCGAGACGAAGAGGCGTCCGGCGAAGCGCGGTTTCAGCACGGCCTCGAGCTCGTCCAGCGCGCGCGGGTCGCCGACCGCGACAAGCTTCGTCGGATCCTCGTGCAGCCACGCGCGCAGGTCGCCGACCGCGTGCACCGGGATGTGCTGGAACTTCGAGTAGCGCTCCGCCTCGGCGTTCAGCTCGGCGACGTACAGCTCGTCGTCGACGTAGACGTTGAGGTGGAAGCCGGCGTCGATCACCGCGTCCATCGCCGGGCGGGCGTCCGCGAGCGGGATCGGGACGTGGCGGAGGAACTCGCCGGTCGCGGGGTCGGCGACGACCGCGCCCTGGTAGCAGATCACGGGATCGTCCAGCCCGGCCTGCTCGACGTAGGGCAGGACGGCGCGGAACATCCGGCCGGTGACGACGATCACGTGGATCCCGGCCGCGCGCGCCCGATGGATCGCCTCGCGCGTGCGCGGGCGCAGGACGGCGTCCTCGGCGATCAGCGTCCGGTCGAGGTCGCTCGCGAACGCGGCGACGCGCGGCGGGAATCCGGGCGGGAGCTCTACGGCGTGCTGCCTGCCGCCGACGAGACGAAGGCGGCGACGTCGGCGATCTGCTGGTCGGAGAGCTGGCCCTTGAAGGACGGCATCACGTTCTTGCCGAGCGTCACGCGGGCCGCGACGAGCTTCGCGCTCGGCTTCGCCGCGTCGAGGTTCGGCCCGACCGTGCCGGTGGACTTCGCGGCCGCGAGCGTGTGGCAGTTCGTGCAGCCGGCCTTCAGGAAGACCTGCTTCCCGGCGGCGGCGACGCCCGTCAGCTTGTCGGCGGGAACCGTCGGGATCGCCTCGGAGGTCGTGGGCACCTTGCCGACGACGGTCTGCGGCGTCGGGGTGACGACGCCCTGGGCGCCGCAGGCCGCGACCACGGCGACGAGCGCGAGACCGGCGAGGAACAGGAGGGAGCGGCGCACCGGCGGAGACTCTAATGAACGGCTAAGACCGCCTGCCCGGGGATCCGTCGGCGAGCGTGCCGGAGTACCATCGCTCGCATGAAACGTCGCTCGTTCGGTCGTGACCGGGGGCTCTCCCTGCGCATGCTCTTCACGAGCGCGCTGCTCGGGCTGCTCTACGTCCTGTTCGCCGTCGTCCTCTTCAACGTCCTGAACGTCGGCCTCGCGCCGATGCTGGTGATCGTGATCGGGATGGCGTTCTTCCAGTACTACACCTCGGACAAACTCGCGCTCGCGGCGTCCGGCGCGAAGGTCGTCTCCGCGGAGGAGGCGCCCGAGCTGCACGCGATCGTCGAGCGGCTCTGCGCGATGGCGAACCTGCCGAAGCCGCGGATCGCGGTCGTCGACACGGACGTCCCCAACGCGTTCGCGACCGGGCGCAACCCGAAGCACGCCGCCGTCGCCGTCACGAGCGGCCTCTGGCGCCGGCTCGACCAGCAGGAGATCGAGGGCGTGCTCGCGCACGAGCTCTCGCACATCGCCAACCGCGACGTGCTCGTGATGACGGTCGCCTCCTTCTTCGCGATGCTCGCGGCGATGCTGACCCGCTTCGGCCTCTACGCCGGCATGTTCGGCGGCTTCGGTGGCGGCGGCGGCAACCGGAACAACAACAACAACCAGGTTCCGGTCTGGCTGATCGTGATGGTCGTCTCGATGGTCGTCTACGCGATCAGCTTCGTCCTGATCCGGACGATCTCCCGCTACCGCGAGTACGCGGCCGACCGCGGCTCGGCGCTGATCACGGGCGCGCCCGAGCACCTGATGAGCGCCCTGCAGAAGATCGCCGGCACGATCACGCAGATCCCGCAGCGCGACCTGCGCGAGGTGGCCGGGATGAACGCGTTCTTCATCATCCCGACGAACTGGAAGTCGAACATGAGCGAGTGGATGATGGACCACCCGCCGCTCGAGAAGCGCCTCGCCGCCCTGGAGCAGATCGCGCGCGAGATGGGC
>DASZYW010000314.1:0-2117 GCA_035545195.1 Gaiellaceae bacterium | reverse complement strand
CGGCGTCGATCCGAAGGACCTGCCCTTCGTCTTCGACCGCTTCTACCGCTCGCGAGCCGCGCGCAAGCTGCCGGGCTCGGGGATCGGCCTGTCGATCGTGAGGCAGGTCGCGCAGGCCCACGGCGGCGACGCGGAGCTCGGACCGGCCGACGGCGGTGGCGCGATCGCCCACCTGCGCCTTCCGGGACTCACTCCCGCGCGCGACAGCGCGACGGTTGCCGCCGCGCCGCCGGACGACCGTTAGGCGGCCGCGCGGTCGACGGCCGCAACGAGGCGGTACGGCTTCACGAGAAAGGTGTTCGCCACCGCGGCCAGGTCGGGCTCGTCGATCGAGGTCACGCGACCGGCCGGGAGACCACAGGGCCGTTTGGCGGCGCCGACTGGGCTCGGCGCCGCCAGACAAGGCTCATCGGGAGCCGCAGCTCGTGCGGCCTACGGCCAGTAGCTGCCGCTCGCAGGCAGGACGCCGGCGAGCACGACCGCCACAGTCGCGAGCAGGGCCGCAGAAACGCGGGTCTTGGAAAGCATTGATCGGGTCGTCCTTTCTCTGACGCTTCAGGGACGACCCCGCGGGGCCGGAACTGAGTATTGACGGGGTGCCCAATCTGGACAACCATCCGAGTGAACAGCGGTGACTAATGTCAGTGGTAAGGTGGGAACCGTGAAGCGGGTGCGGCTCAATCACGTGGACGACCCACGCCGTTTCGGGCAACGACTCCGCGAAGCGCGCGAGAACGCCGGCCTGTCCCAGCACGCGCTCTCGTTCCCCGGCTGCACCAACGCCTACCTGTCGCGCATCGAGGCCGGCGAGCGCACACCGTCGCTGCAGCTCATCCACGAGCTGGCGCGCCGCCTCGATGTCTCGCCCGAATGGCTGGCGACCGGCGTCGACGGCGCACCGCCGGTCGACCGCGAGCTCATCGACGCCGAGGTGGCGCTCCGCCTGGGCGAGGTCGACGAGGCACGCGCCGTGTTCGCCCGTCGCCTCCGCGAGAACCCGCGCGACACGGCCGCCCTGGCGGGCTTCGGCGAGCTGGCCTTCCGGGACGGTCACTACACCAAGGCGATCACGCTCCTCGAGCAGGCGCTCGAGCGGGCCTCGCTCGTCGACCAGTCGACGACCGTCGAGACGCTCGCGCGTGCGCACGCGGCCGCCGGCGCGCTCGAGGCCGCCAAGGCGCTGCTGGAGCGTGCCGTGGACCAGGCGGTCGCCGCCGGGGCCACCGTCGAGGAGTTCCGCTTCCGCGTCCTCCTGGCGAACGCACTCATCGACGCGTCGGAGCCGAAGCTCGCCGAACGCCAGCTCGTCGCCGCGATGCAGCACGCCGAGAGGCTGAACGACCCGATCGCCACGGCCAGGATCTACTGGACGCAGTCCCGGCTGCACGTCCAGCACAACCGGAATCCCAAGCTCGGCGTGCGCTACGCACGGCGCGCGATCGACATCCTCGAGCGCACCGAGAACAGCTCCTACGTCGCGATGGCCTACCACCTGCTCGCCTGCGCGCAGAACGAGGCGGGCGAGCCGAAGGCGGCGCTCGAGCAGCTCGACCGCGGGCGCCAGGCGTTCGGAACCGCGCTGACCCCGTCCGACGACGCGCGCTTCGGGCTCGAGGAAGCCCGCGCGCTGCTGATGCTCGGTGACGCCAAGGCCGCGGCGCGTCGGGCCGGAGAGGTGTTCGACCAGATCGGCGTGCTCGATCCGAACGACCGCGGTCGCACGACGATGGTGATCGCCCACGTCTTCCGCAAGAGCGGCGACACGGCTCGCGCCGTTCAGCTGTACCAGCTGGCGCTCGACGACCTCGAGAAGCGGGCGCCGCACTTCGCGGGCGAGGCGGGGGCGAGCCTGGCCGAGCTGCTCGAAGAGCTCGGCCGCCCGAACGAGGCGCTCGCGGTCTACAAGCGGGTCGTCTCGGCGCAACGCGCCAGCGCTGCCGCGGCCGACGCGGACCTCGCGACGGACGTTACGCAGCCCGCGCCCGAGACCGCCGCCCTCGCGGACTGACGCGACCCGCCCGTCACGCCGGACCCGTCGCGGGACCGTCCGGACGCGGCGGCATCCGGACTCGCATCTGCGAAGGTCGCGCCCAGGTGAGGCATCCGAGGCTGCGGCA
>DASZYW010000313.1:0-3278 GCA_035545195.1 Gaiellaceae bacterium | reverse complement strand
CTCGATCGAGCTCACCGACGAGGCGAAGGAGCTGCTCGTCGACAAGGGCTACGACCCGGCGATGGGCGCCCGGCCGCTGCGCCGCGCGATCCAGCGCTACATCGAGGACCCGCTCGCCGACTACGTGCTCGGCCGCGAGCTGGACGCCGGCTCCACGATCCTCGTCGGGCGCACGCGCACCGAGGACGGCGAGCTCGGCGACGAGGTCGACATCACCTTCATCCCGGGCGAGGTCACGCCCGAGAAGGTCACCGTCCCGCCCGAGGAGCCGGTCGCGTCCGGCGACGGCGAGGACGACGGCGACGAGCAGCCCTCAGAGGACTAGCGAGACGCGAGCCGCGGCGGCGGGATTGTCCCCGCCGCCGTGGTGAAAACCCGCAGCGCAGTTCAGGGTCGCCACCAATGGGCGGCGGGCCCCCTCCGAGCACGATGCCCACATGGCAAAGGCCATGCGACCGAACGGAGGAGTCATGAAGAAGTTCTTCGAGTTCGGCGGAGTCGCTGCAGGCATCGTCCTCATTGCTTTCGGCGTCGCTGCCATCGTGTTGGGTGTCAACGGCAAGAACACCGTCGGCACGGAGTTGAAGCTGCAGCAGATCGTCGGCTCCGCCGACATGACGCCGGCTGGGATCAAGGCCGAGGCCGCACAGGCCGGCCTGACCAACGTGACCAACTGGCCGACCTGCAGCGTCGCGAACGAGGCCGTCACGAACGGCGCCCGCGCGCGGTGCTTCGCGGAGTACATGCGGATCCACGCGCTCGAGGCCACGCACGGCGTCGTCTACGCGAACATGGGCCGCTACGAGGCGAAGGCCGGGACGCCCAAGTCCCAGCTGACCGCGGACGGCGCGACCAACAACACCGACTACGCGGTGATCGACCCCAACAGCAAGCAGCCGGTCGACAACGGCGCCCGCAACCTCTGGGTGACGGAGACCGCGCTGACCAGCGCCCTGAACTCGGCGTACATGGCCGAGCAGCTCGGCAACTTCGGCATCGTCGTCGGGATCGCCCTGCTGCTCAGCGGCTTCGGGTTCGTGATCCTCGCTCTCGGCGGAGCGCTCCGCGCGACCGGTTGGGTCGTCAAGGGCTTCCGGTCGAAGCAGGATCCGAAGCCGAACACGACGGCCCCGCTCAGCGCATAGCGGCGGAGGCAGCGGTGAGAAGGGCGGCCACCGGCCGCCCTTTTCTCGTTCTCAGAGTTGTGAAGCAGTGCGATGAACCACCCCCTGAGGGACGAGTGAACCGGGGTCCGAGGTAGAGGATCGACGGCAGACGGCACCAAGCTTGGGCCCCGATGCGGCGGGGGCCCGGGCGATTTCCCCCTCAGGAACGAGAGCGACCCCGGCGGCGGGGTCGTTTTCGTTGCAGAGCCTCCAGGGAGTCGTGAGCTTCGCGTCCGCCGGTCGCCGTACTGTGGTCGGGCGATGGCGAAGGCGAAGCCCCAGGTCCAGTACGCCTGCACCGAGTGCGGCTACTCGGCCGGCCGCTGGTTCGGCAAGTGCCCCGGCTGCTCCTCGTTCGGGACGCTCGTGGAGGAGGTCGTCGGGCAGGTCACCCACGCGTCGGCGCCGCCGAAGCCGCTGCTGCGGCTGGTGGACGTCGAGGCGACCGACGCCGCACGGATCGGAACCGGCGTCCCGGAGCTCGACCGCGTGCTCGGCGGCGGCCTGGTGCCGGCGTCGATCGTCCTGCTCGGCGGCGAGCCTGGCGTCGGCAAGTCGACGCTCCTGCTCACCGCGCTCGCGGCCGTCTCGAAGGAGCGGCGCGCGCTGCTCGTCACCGGGGAGGAGTCGGTCGCGCAGGTGAAGCTGCGCGCCGAGCGGCTCGGCGGGGCGGAAGACGTGGAGATCCTCGCCGAGACCGAGCTGGAGACGGTCTGCGAGACGCTGCGCGCCGAGCGGCCCGACGTCTGCGTGATCGACTCGGTGCAGACGCTCTACGCGTCCGAGCTCGGCTCCGCGCCCGGCTCGGTGGCCCAGGTGCGGGAGGCCGCCGGGCGGCTGCTGCGCGTCGCCAAGGAGTCCGGCGTCGCCGTCGTCCTCGTCGGCCACGTCACGAAGGACGGGTCGGTGGCAGGCCCGCGTGTGCTCGAGCACCTCGTCGACTGCGTCCTCCAGTTCGAGGGCGACCGCTACCACGCGCACCGCGTCCTGCGCGCGGCGAAGAACCGCTTCGGCTCCACGAATGAGCTCGGCGTCTTCGAGATGACCGGCGCCGGCCTCGTCGGCGTTCCGGACCCGTCCGAGGTCTTCGGCCGGACGGTCGAGGGCGAGCCGGGCGCCGCGGTCGCGTGCGCGCTCGAGGGGACGCGGCCGATCCTGCTCGAGATCCAGGCGCTCGTCGCGCCGACCGACCTCGCGATGCCGCGCCGCGTCGCCACGGGCGTCGACCCGAAGCGGCTCGCGATGATCGTCGCCGTGCTCGCGCGCCACGCCGGCATCGGGCTCGGCCAGGCGGACGTCTTCGTCAACGTCGCGGGCGGCGTCCGGATCGACGAGCCGGGCGCGGACCTCGGCATCGCCCTCGCGATCGCCTCCGCGGCGCGGCGGGTGCCGGTGCGCGCGGCCACCGCGGCGTTCGGCGAGATCGGGCTCACCGGCCGCCTCCGCACGGCGGCCCAGGCCGACCGCCGCCTCGAGGAGTGCGCGAAGCTCGGCCTCGTGCGCGTCGTCGCGCCTGCGGGGACTCCGGCCCGTGGCAAGATTCGCGTCGAGGGCGCAGAGACGCTGCGCGCGGCGATCCGCGCGGGGCTCGAGGCGAAACCTGCCGATGGCGACGGATCCGGAGAGAGAGACGAGACTGGAGCGGCCGCTCGCTGACCTCGGCTTCGCGCGGGCGCCGTCCGACGACGACCTCCGCCGCGACCCGAACCTGCTCGAGGCGATCGCGAAGGTCGCCCCCGGAACGGAGCTCCGCCAGGCCGTCGACGACGTGATCCGCTCGCACGAGGGGGCGCTGATCGTGGTCGGCGACCCGAGCGAGCTCTCGTTCCTCTACTCGGGCGGCATCCGTCTCGACGCGCCGTTCCGCAGCCAGCTGCTCTACGAGCTGGCGAAGATGGACGGCGCGATCGTCGTCGACCCCGCGGTGAAGCGCATCGCGTGGGCGAACGTCCAGTTGATGCCGGACCCGACGATCCCCTCGGACGAGACCGGCACCCGGCACCGCACCGCCGAGCGCGTCGCGAAGCAGACCGGCGCCCTCGTCGTCTCCGTGTCGCAGCAGCGCGAGACGGTGACCGTCTTCGTCGGCCCCGCGCGCTACCAGCTCGACCC
>DASZYW010000312.1:0-1655 GCA_035545195.1 Gaiellaceae bacterium | reverse complement strand
CGTAGCCGTTGTTCTCGCAGACGAGCAGGAGCGGCAGCTTCTGCACCTGCGCGAAGTTCAGGCACTCGAAGACGTAGCCCTGGTTCATCGCGCCGTCGCCCATCCGCACGACCATCCCTTCGAGGAGTCGTACTTCATGCTCGAGGGCGAGGTCGACGTGGTCGCCGACGGCGACCGCTACACGCTCCGCCCAGGCGACGTGTTCTGGACCGCGGCCGGCTGCGTCCACGCGTTCTACGAGACGCAGGGCGCGTACGTGCGCTGGCTCGAGACGTCGGCCCCCGGCCCGCCGGCCCGTCACTCGTACCGCTTCGAGCGCGACTGGGACTATCTCTCCGAGCGGCTCGCCGGCGAGGTCGGCGTGGCATGAGCCGGGCCGGTGCGCGCGTGCTCGACGACCTCGGGCTCTACACGCGGATCTACCGCCAGATGCTGCTCATCCGGGGATTCGAGGACCTCGTCCAGTCGCTCTTCCTGAAGGGCGAGGTCTACGGGACGACGCATCTCTACTCCGGCCAGGAGGCGGTCGCGACCGGCGTCGCGAGCCTCCTCGAGGAGCGCGACCGCGTCGCCGCCACCTACCGCGGGCACGGGCACGCGCTCGCGCTCGGGGTCGACCCGCAGGCGCTGCTCGACGAGATGCTCGGCCGCTCGACCGGCGTCAACGGCGGCCGCGCCGGCTCCATGAACGTCACGTCGCCGGCCGACCGGCTGATCGGCTCGTTCGGGATCGTCGGCGGCAGCATCGCGGCCGCCACCGGCGCCGCGCTCGGGCTGTCGCGGACGACCGGCGGCGTCGCCGTCGCGTACTTCGGCGACGGGGCGATGAACCAGGGCTACGTGTTCGAGTGCCTCAACTTCGCGCAGGTGCTGAAGCTGCCGCTCGTCCTCGTCTGCGAGAACAACCGCTACGGCGAGTACACGGCGTTCGAGTCGGTCACCGCGGGCGCGATCACGGCGCGGCCGGAGGCGATGGAGGTGCCCGCCGAGACGGTCGACGGCATGAGCGTCTGGCACGTGCGGGAGGCCGCCGCGCGCGCGATCGCCCACGCGCGCGAGGGCAACGGCCCGGCGTTCCTCGAGGCGCTCACCTACCGCTTCGTCGGCCATTCCCGCAGCGACCCGGGCGCGTACCGTCCCGAGGGCGAGCTCGACGAATGGCGCGCGCGCGATCCGATCGTCCTCCTCCGCGCGCAGCTCGAGGAGGAGGGCGCGGACGCCGCCGAGCTCGACGGCGTCGAACAGGAGGTCGCCGCCGAGCTGGAGCGGATGCGCGAGCGAGGGCTCGCCGCGCCGTTCCCCGAGCCGTTCGTCGCGAGCGAGTTCAAGGACTGAGGCGTGGCCGCCGAGCTGACGATGCCGAAGCTCTCCGACTCGATGGCCGACGCGGTCATCCTCAAGTGGCTGAAGTCGCCTGGCGAGGGCTTCCGCCGCGGCGAGGCGCTGCTCGAGGTCGAGACCGACAAGGCGACGGTCGTGTACGAGGCGGAGGCGGACGGGACGCTCGAGGCGATCCTCGTCGAGGAGGGCGGCTCCGCCGGGGTCGGCGAGCCGATCGCGAGGCTCGCGGGCGACGGTGCGGCAGCGCCCGCGCCCGCGCCGGCCGAGCCTCCGGCGCCCGTCGCGGCTCCGGGGCGGGCGACGAACGGCGCCTC
>DASZYW010000311.1:0-2528 GCA_035545195.1 Gaiellaceae bacterium | reverse complement strand
TCTCGGGGCTGCCCTGCTCGAAGAACCAGGCCGGGTCGACGAGGTCGCGGAAGCCTGCGTAGGAGACGAGCACCGGCCGGCAGGAGGCGGCCGCCTCGAAGACGATCCGGTCGGGCGACGCGAAGTTCGCGGCCACCGCGTCCACGTCGCGCAGGAGCGCCGGGACCTCTGTGCGCGGGACCGGCCCGCCGACGCCGACCCATTCGCTCGCGAGCGCCTCGATCTCGGACCGGTACGCCTGCTCGGCGGGCGTCGTGGCCGTCCCGTGCAGGTCGAGCCGCGCGTCGACGCCGCGCTCGCGCGCGATCCGGACGCCCGCGACGAGCTCGTCCAACCGCTTGCCGGGCGAGTAGCGGCCGAGCGCGGCGACGCGGAACGGCCTCCCCGCCGCGCGCGGTTCGCAGGAGAACTGCGCGACGTCGGTCGCCTGCCCGGTGACGGTCAGCTTCCGCGACGGGAACGGGAACGACCCCTCGTTCGTGCTCACGACCGCCGAGGCGAGCGCGTGCGCCGTGCGCAGCGTCGCATGGCTCTTCCAGTGCGCGTACCAGAGCACGAGCGGGATCCGGCGCGGCTTCGTCCACGGCGCGGCGGCGATCGCGTAGAGCGGGACCATGTGCGCGAACACGCCGAGCGGGCGGGGCGAGAGCTCGGCGCGGAGCGCCGCGACGAAGCGGCGCGCCCGCTCCGGCCGCGAGGAAGCGCCGAACGTGCGGAGGCGGACGTTCTCCGGCAGCGCCGACGCGTCGCCGCGGTCGGCGATCACCGCCACCTCGTCGAGCCTGCGCGCGAGCGCCGCGATCATCCCGGCCGTGGAGCCGAGGTTCGGGTCGGCCGGGTCGGCGGCCTGCGTGATGAAGATCAGTCGCTTCAGAAGAAGTCCATGTCGCCGAGGGAGAACGCCCAGTCGCGGCGGCGGCGCGGGAGCGGCGGGGCCTCGTCGGAGAGCCGCCGCGCGACGAGCGGCATCGCGAACGGGCTCGGGACGAAGCCCGCCGCCGCGTAGGCGCCGGCCTCGCCGCGGCCGACGAGCGCGAGCGCGACCTCGTGGTCGACCGCCTTCAGTGCGCGCCGCAGCACACCGGCGCCGCCCGTGCCGTCGCAGACAGCCGCGACCGAGAAGCCCTTCCAGACGCGGTGCCGGACGACAGCCCAGCCGGCGCCGTGCTCGACGCGGTGGTACGCGCGCGGCGAGTCGGAGTAGCGCCACGTCAGGTAGCCGGCGTCCTTGACGAGGCCCTCTCCCCGCGCGGCCGTCTCGTGGCGCGCCTCGAACGGCGGGCACGACGGCTCGACCCGCCAGCCGCCACCGCCGCGCCTCGTCGGCCGCCGCAGCCGCGCCCAGAGCCGCATTCCGGGCAGCTCCGTCCAGCCGAGCTTCCCGGTGAAGATCGCCTTCGTCCGCTCGTTCGTCCAGCAGAACGCCCAGCCGGCGCCGCGCCCGGCCAGCTCGCGCTCGTTCCGCCGCTCGATCTCCGTGTAGACGCCGCGCCCGCGCGCCGCCGGCGCGGTGACGCCGTGGCAGACGAACCCGGCCGTGCACGAGCGCATCCGCACCGGGAGCATCGAGAGCACGCCGAGCGGCCTCCCGTCCTCCTCCACCGCCTCGCCCTGGATCGCGCGGCCGCCGTCCAGCCACCAGCGCATCTCCTCCTCGCTCAGCGCGGCCTCGCCGTACGCCTCGCGGAAGAGGGCGACGTAGTCCTCCCGCCGCGCGGGCTCGACCCTCACCTCGAAGCGGTGCCGAGGACCGTGTTGAAGAGCCGCCGCGCGTGGGTGCCGGTGACGGTGTCCTTGAGCGCGATCAGGTCGCAGGCGCCCGCGAGCACGAGCTCGAAGGTGCGCGGCGGATACGGCTCGACGTTGTAGCGCCGGAGCTGGAGCGGGTCGCTGTCCGGCCCGTTCGCGCCGGAGACCGCGGTGAACGCGAGGTCGTAGCCCGCCTGCTCGACGAGGCTCGGGTGGACGGGCTTGTAGTCGGCCTCGGAGCCCTTCACGTAGGAGAACGCGCGCACCTCGCGGCCGAGCCGCTCCTCGAGCTTGACCTTCGAGATCGCGATCTCGCGCGCCGCCTCGTCCAGCTCCAGCTCGGCGAGCGGCTTGTGGCTGATCCCGTGCGACTCGATCCGGACGCCGTACTCCTCCAGCGCCTTGATCTCGTCCCAGTCGACGGTCGGGTTGTGGACGCCGTGCGCCTTGAGATAGGTCTCGTGCGGCAGCGGCGTCCGGTCGCCGACGTAGGCGATCGGGACGAACTGGACCGCCGGGTAGCCGTGCTTGCGCAGGACCGGCGCCGCGTTGTCGAGGTTGTCGCGGTAGCCGTCGTCGAAGGTGATCAGGACGGCGCCCTCCGGCAGCGGCGCGCGCTCGAGGTAGTGGGCGAGCACCGCGTCGAGGTCGACGACCGTGTAGCCGAGCTCGCCGAGCAGCGACATCTGCTCGTCGAAGTGCGCGGTCGGGATCGACATCCGGTTGTTCGGGAGGTCGTTGACCTTGTGGTACATGAGCACGCGGAGCGTGCGGCCGTC
>DASZYW010000310.1:0-4686 GCA_035545195.1 Gaiellaceae bacterium | reverse complement strand
CGCTGCCGTCCCCGTCTACGTCGCGTTCCTGCCCAAGCGCTACGGCTACGCGTTCACGAGCGACAAGGGCGGCGCGTTCGTCGGCATGTCGCTCGGGAACGTCGTCCGCACCTTCTCCGATTCGCCGCTCTGGAGCCCACGGACGCTCGCCTTCCTCGTCCCGCCCGCGCTCGCGGGCCTCGCCGCCGTGCGTCGCGACGCCGCCGTCCTGCTCGGCGGGTGGCTCGTCGTCAACAGCTTCTTCTACTCCCTGGCGCCGAACACGTACTTCCAGCCCCGCTACCTGTTCGCCGGGCTGCCCGCGCTGCTCGTGCTGATCGCCGCAGGGCTCGCAGGGGTCGTCGCCCTGCTCGCGCGAAAACCGTTCGGCCCCGATCCGCGTTTCTCCGGCGAGGGCGGGTAGCCTTGGCCGCTCTCGGCCGAACGATGCAGCCCGACGCCCGCCTCCAGCTCCTTCGCCGCCTCGCGGCCGCCGCGGCGGCGCTCGCGGCGCTCGCGCTCCTCGCCGCCGGCTGCGGCGGGTCGAAGAGCGACGACCCCGGCGCCTTCGCCACCCACATCCTCCGTGAGGAGATCTCCGGCCAGTGGGCGGCGCAGTGGGGCGAGCTCAACCCCGGCCACCAGAAGCTGATCACGCGGGCGCAGTACGTCGTCTGCTCGCAGGCGATGGGCACGAACTTCGGCACCGGCAAGGAGAAGCTGGACGTGGAGAGCGTCCGCGACGTCGCGATCCACGTCCGGAACGTCTCCGAGCGCACGGCGAAGCTCGTCGCGGTGCGCCTCTCGAACGTCCCCGGCCAGCAGCCGATCACCTACCACGTGCACGCGGTCCGCGACTCCGGCCGCTGGACCTGGATCCTCGGCGCGACGTTCCTGGACGCGATCGCCCACCACCAGTGCCTCGACGGCTCGCCGCTCGACCCGACGACCTGAGCGCGCGTTAAGCCTTCGTAAGGACCGCCGGCGGCCTCCGAGACCGCCGCTAGCATCGGTCTCGATGCCGACCGCGGTCGTCACCGGAGGCGCGGGCTTTCTCGGCTCGCACCTCTGCGAACACCTCGTCACCGAGGGCTACCGCGTGGTCTGCGTCGACAATCTCGAGACCGGCTCGCTGCAGAACGTCGAGCACCTGCGCGGCGACGCGTTCGAGTTCCGCAACCACGACGTCACGCAGCACCTCGAGATCGACGAGCCGGTCGACTTCGTCTACCACCTCGCCAGCCCGGCCAGCCCGATCGACTACCTGCGCCTGCCGCTGCAGACGCTCAAGGTCGGCTCGTACGGGACGCACAACGCGCTCGGCCTCGCGAAGTGGAAGCGCGCCCGCTTCCTGCTCGCCTCGACGAGCGAGGTCTACGGCGACCCGGCCGTCCACCCGCAGCCGGAGACGTACTGGGGCAACGTGAACCCGATCGGCCCGCGCGGCGTCTACGACGAGGCGAAGCGTTACGCCGAGGCGCTGACGATGGCGTACCACCGCCAGCAGGGCGTGGACACCTGCATCGTCCGCATCTTCAACACCTACGGGACGCGCATGCGGCCGCACGACGGCCGCGCCATCCCGACGTTCGTCCGCCAGGCGCTCGCGAACGAGCCGCTGACCGTCTTCGGCGACGGTTCGCAGACGCGGAGCTTCTGCTACGTGGACGACCTGATCCGGGGCCTCGTGCTGCTCGCCGGCAGCGGCGAGCACCTGCCGGTGAACATCGGCAACCCGGAGGAGCTTTCGCTGCTCGAGCTGGCCAAGGCCGTGATCAAGGTGACCGGCTCGAAGAGCGAGATCGTGTTCGAGGCGCTGCCCGTGGACGATCCGCAGGTGCGCCAGCCCGACATCACACGGGCCCGGCAGCTGCTGGGCTGGGAACCGCAGGTCGGCCTCGAGGACGGGCTGCGGCGGATGCTGCAAACGAGCGAACGGGAGTCTCTGAGTGTCTAATCGCATCGCCCTTCTGGCGGCGGCCGGGGTCGCTGCCGTCACCCTCGCTGTGCCGTCGGCGCTGGCCCACACGACCGCTCCGAAGCGGGCGCAGTCGAGCCATCTGCTGATCGGGATCAACGACGAGGCCTACACCCTCTACGGCAACCCGGCGGAGGCGTTCCAGGCGATCCGCACCCTCAAGGTCCAGGTCCTGCGCGTCAACCTCTACTGGGGCGGCAACAAGTGGGCCGTCGCCGACAAGAAGCCGACCGACGCGTCCGACCCTGGCGACCAGAACTACAACTGGGCGATCTACGACCGTCTCGCGCGCTACGCGTGGACGAACCACGTCCAGCTGATGTTCTCGATCGTCGGTACCCCGTCGTGGGCGAACGGCGGCAAGGGCCGCACCGTCCCGCCGAAGAACTACGCCACCCTGCAAACCTTCGCGACGACCGCCGCCACCCGCTACGACGGCTTCTTCGTCCCGCCGGCCTGGCAGCAGGACCCGACGCTCGCCGGCCCGACCGCGCCGCTCCCGGTCGTCAATCTCTGGACGGCGTGGAACGAGCCGAACAACCCCGTCTTCCTCACCCCGCAGTACAAGAAGGCCGGGAAGAAGTGGGTCGTCGAGAGCGCCGTGTCGTACGCGCACATCTGCAACGCGATCTACGAGGGAGTCCACGCGGTCTCGATCGAGCCGGGCGCCCTCACCGACACGACCGGCAGGTACAAGCCGACGAAGGAGATGGTCGCGTGCGGCGTCACCGACCCGCGCGGCAACGACTCCCCGTCGGCGGGGAAGCGGTCCTCGGTCGACCCGCTCACTTTCCTGACCGCGGCGCACGCGGCCAAGATGGGGCCGTTCGACGTCTACGCGCACAACCCCTACGCGTCGGCCGGCAACGAGTCGCCGACCTACGTCCCCAAGGGGAACGGCGCCCGCCGCGTCCAGTTCGGGAACCTCGGCGTGCTGCTCGCGCTGGTCAAGAAGTACTACGGCGCGAAGCACCTCTGGATCACCGAGTACGGCTACCAGACGCCGCCGGACAAGACCGTCTTCTCGACGAGCACCAAGAACCAGGCGGCCTGGCTGACCCAGTCGGTGAAGATGGCGCGCGCGAACCCGCGCATCGACATCTTCATCTGGTACCTGATCAAGGACGAGCCTGACCTCGCGGGATGGCAGTCCGGCCTGGAGACCTCGAAGGGCAAGCACAAGCCCTCCTGGGCGGCGTTCGTCAAGCTGCCGCGCGGCTAGTCCGAGCGCGGCTGCGCCGCGCTCGGATCTGACGGAACTCGAAGGGGCAGACGCGGTCTGCCCCTTCTCGTGCTGTAGAGCAGCTCGTGGCGCGCTTCCTGGCTGACGGGAGTCGCGCCGGTCGTGCGCCTGCGGCGCAGGACCGGGGCAGCTGGTTCGGCCTCCGTCTGAGCCCGCCTGCGGCGAGGCTCAGTCTCCGGCCCTGCCGGAGACTCCACGTGACCGACAGGCTTATGCCGACCCGGCGAGGAGAGAGCGATAGAGCGCGTCGACGTCGTCGACGAGCCGCTGGACCGAGTACCGCTCGAGCACACGCTCGCGCCCTGACCCGCCCATCCTCCGCCTCAGCTCGGGATCGGCGGCCAGCTCGGCCAGGCGCCGGGCGAGCGTGTCGACGTCGCCAACCTCCGCCAGGAAGCCGTCGACGCCGTCGCGGACGACGTCCGGCACGCCGCCGACGCGCGTCGCCACCACCGGGCAGGCGGCCGCCAGCGACTCGATCACGCTCACCGGCGTGCCCTCGTTCGCGGAGGGGAGGAGCAGCGCGTCGAACGCGTCGTAGAACGGCGCCACGTCCTCCTGGTAGCCGAGGAAGAGACAGCGCCGGACGACGCCCAGGCGGGACGCGTGCCGCTCCAGCCGGTCGCGGTCGGGGCCGTCGCCGACCAGGCAGAGCCGCGCGTCGACGCCCTCGTCGACGAGGACGCGCAGCGTCTTCAGCAGGTCGTCGGTCCGCTTCACCGCGGTCATGCGGCCCACCCAGCCGACGAGGAAGACGTCCGGCGCGACGCCCATCAGCCTGCGCGTCTCCGCGCCCGCGTCGTCGGCCGCGCCCGTGCGCTGCTCGAGCTCGATCCCGAGCCGGATCACGGTGAACTTCGATTCGGGCGCGACGCCGAGGGCGACGAGGTCGTCGCGCACCTCGGGGCTGACGGCGACGAGGCAGGTCGTCCAGAGGGCGAGCAGCCGCTCGAGCAGCCGGAACGCGAGCGTCAGCGGCGCCGCGAAATAGCCGCGCAGGACGTGCCCGTGGAAGGTGTGGACGACGATCGGCGGCTTCGCGCGACCCGCCAGCAGCGCCGCGACGCGGCCGACGGCGCCCGCCTTCGCGGTGTGCGTGTGCAGGATCTGCGGGCGCTCGCGCCGGATCAGCCGCGCGAGCCGGAACGTCGCGCGCAGGTCGCGCAGGGGCGCGATCTCGCGGTGCAGCTCCGTGAGCCCGATCACCGGCACGCCCTTCCGCTCCGCGACGAAGGCCATCGACTCCTCGCCGGGCGCGAGCGAGCCGGCGACCAGCGTCGTCTCGTACCCGCGCGTCGCCAGCCCCTCGGTCAGGTACGCGACGTGCAGCGCCGGCCCGCCGACATTCAGGCGGGCGATCACCCGCAGGACCTTGGTCGGCGCGGCGTCAGCCACGCAGGAACTCGACGGTTCTCCGCAGCCCCGCCTCGAGATCGACGCTCGGCCGGTAGCCGAGCACCTGCGCCGCCTCGGAGACGTCGGCCCA
>DASZYW010000309.1:0-2222 GCA_035545195.1 Gaiellaceae bacterium | reverse complement strand
GCGCAGCAGGCAGAGCAGGGGATCGAGAGCCTGCGCGACCGCGTCGACACGCTGATCGTGATCGAGAACGACCGGCTCCTCCAGGTCGTCGAGAAGCGCACCTCCGTCGTGGACGCCTTCCGGATGGCCGACGACATCCTCCGCCAGGGCGTCCAGGGGATCACCGACCTGATCACCGTGCCCGGCCTCGTCAACCTCGACTTCGCCGACGTCCGGACGATCATGCGGGACGCCGGCTCGGCCCTGATGGGGATCGGCGTCGCCGCCGGCGAGAGCCGCGCCGCCGAGGCTGCGCGCTCCGCCGTCTCGTCGCCTCTCCTCGAAGCGTCGATCGAGGGCGCAACCGGGATCCTGCTCAACATCACCGGCGGCCCGGACATCGGCCTGTTCGAGGTGAACGAGGCCGCTGAGGTCGTGACGAGCGCCGCCGACCAGAACGCGAACATCATCTTCGGCGCCGTGATCGACGACGCGATGGGCGACGAGGTGCGGGTGACCGTGATCGCCACCGGGTTCGGGACGCCGCGGCGCGGCCGCAGGCGCGAGGCGCGTACGGAGCCGCCGGCCTCCAGCGCCAGCGTTCCGCGCGAGCGCTCCGAGGAGACGCTCGACGTGCCCGCCTTCTTGCGCGACGAATAATTCCTCCGGTCGAGGTTTCGACCGCGACCCGCAGGGGCAGACGAGGGGTGCCCTCATAGGGTTGACCGTACGAGTCAACCCCACGACCCGGTCCGCCGCCCCGGTTTGTCGCAAGACGAGCCGGGGCGGCTCCGTTTCGGGGCCGCTTCCACACGGCCGTTCCGCGATTCCACTGAGTCGCCGGCGCGCGCGAGCGCACTAGGATCGAGCCTGATGGCGCAGACGCTGCAGCGCACGCCCCTCTACGACCGCCACGTCGCGCTGGGAGCGCGGATGGTGCCCTTCGCCGGCTGGGAGATGCCGGTCCAGTACGAGGGCGTGATCCAGGAGCACCGGGCGGTGCGCACCGACGCGGGCGTCTTCGACGTGTCGCACATGGGCGAGTTCGAGGTGGAGGGCCCGCAGGCGCGCGCCCTGCTCCAGGGGCTCCTCTCCAACGACCTCGACCGGCTCGCCGACGGCGAAGCTCAGTACACGCTGCTCCCGAACGAGCGCGGCGGGATCATCGACGACCTGATCGCGTACCGGCTCGGCGAGCACCGCTGGTTCCTCGTCGTCAACGCCGGCAACCGCTCCGCCGACTTCGACTGGATCAAGAGCCGCGAGGTCTCGGGATCGGACGTCCGCGACGTCTCCGACGAGTACGCGCTGCTGGCCGTCCAGGGGCCGCGCGCGATCGAGCGCCTCGGCCTGCCGACCGCGCCGGCGTTCACGTTCGCCGAGGACGCGATCGACGGCGTCGAGGTGATGGTGAATCGCACCGGCTACACCGGCGAGGACGGCTGCGAGCTCCTGTGCATGACCGAGGACGCCGAGCGGCTGTGGGATGCGGTGCTGGCGCGCGGTGTCGTCCCGTGCGGGCTCGGCGCCCGCGACACGCTGCGGCTCGAGGTCTGTTTTCCGCTGCACGGCAACGACATCGGGCCCGACACGGACCCGATCGCCGCCGGTCTCGGGTGGACGTGCGCGCTGGACAAGGACTTCACCGGTGCCGACGCGATCAGGGAGGTCAAGGCCGAGGGGCCCGAGCGGAAGCTGGTCGCGTTCGTGATGGAGGAGAAGGCGATCCCGCGCCAGGGCATGGCGATCGAGGGCGGGGGCGAGGTGACCTCCGGGTCGCACTCGCCGATGCTCGACGTCGGCATCGGGATGGGCTACGTCCCCGCCGCGCTGGCCGCGGTCGACACGGAGCTGACGATCGACGTGCGAGGCAAGGCCCGCACCGCGCGAGTCGTGAAGAAGCCGATCTACAGGAGGGAGGGTTGATGGCCGCCGAGAGCTATCCCGACGACCTGAAGTACCACCCGGAGCACGACTGGGCCCGCATCGAGGGCGACGAGGCCGTGCTCGGGATCACCTGGTTCGCCGCCGACGCGCTCGGCGAGCTCGTCCACTACGAGCCGCCCGAGGTCGGGGCGAGCGTGAGCAAGGACGCCTCCTACGGCGAGGTGGAGTCCGTCAAGGCGGTCTCCGACCTGATCGCGCCGCTCTCGGGTGAGGTGCTCGAGATCAACCAGAAGGCGATCGAGGCGCCCGAGACCGTCAACGAGGATCCGTACGGCGACGGCTGGCTGATCCGGATC
>DASZYW010000308.1:0-16627 GCA_035545195.1 Gaiellaceae bacterium | reverse complement strand
CGCTGCCGCCGACCGCCAGCGCGGTCGCAACCGCGGGCGGGCGCAGGTGCGAGAGCTCCTCCGCAGCCTCGGCTCTCGCCTCGTCGAGCTCGTCGGCGGTCGGCCGCTCGCCGGCGACGACGCGCGCGGTCAGCCGCACCGAGCCGAGCGGGACGGAGCGCACCCAGCCGGGCGCCGAGCCGGGCGAGCCGACCGCGATCTCGGTAGAGGCGCCGCCGACGTCGCAGACCGCCACGTTCGCGCCCAGCGGGAGCGTCGTGGTGGCGACGGCGCCGGCGTAGGCGAGCGTCCCCTCCTCCTCGGCGGTGAGCACGCGCACCGGCGCCGAGGCGCGCCTGGCGATCGCCGCGACGAGCTCACCTGCGTTCGCGCTCTGGCGGCCCGGCGCGGTGAGGAAGACGTCGAGCGAGCGGGCGCCAGCGTCGCGCGCGGTCGCCGCCATCTTCCCGACCGCCTTCGCGGCAGCGGCGACGTGGAGGCCCGAGACGGCGCCGAAGCGCTCGATCTCCTCCCCGAGGCCGAGCCGGAGCTTGTCCTTGGCGACGGGCGCGAGCGAGCCTGCCTCCACGTCGGCGACGAGGAGGCGGATGGTGTTCGAACCGACGTCGATGACCCCGACGCGCATCACTCCGCATCGTAGGTCCGTCGTCGGAAGGCCAAACGTCCGGGCTGGTGACAGGCCGGCGACGATCCGGTGAACAGCGCCGCGGAGGCTCAGCGCCCGCGTGCGAGCGAGACCCGCCGGCGCGCGCGCCGCATCAGCGTCGCCTGCGCCGAGCGCGGACGCTCGTCCTTCTTGGGCCGGACGCGCACCCAGCGCCCGTCGGGGCCGAGCTCCCACGAGCTGGTGGTGTCGGAGAGGAGCGCGTCGATCGTCGAGGCGAGCTCGCCCTGCAGCGCCGGGTCGTCCACGGGAGTCACGACCTCGACGCGGTGGTCGAGGTTGCGCGGCATCAGGTCGGCGCTGCCGAGGTAGAACGCGCTGCGGTCGGCCGTCTCGAAGAGGAAGAGGCGGCTGTGCTCGAGGAACCGCCCGACGACGCTGCGGACGCGGATGTTCTCGCTCATCCCCGCCACGCCGGGCCGGAGCGTGCACACGCCGCGCACGAGCAGGTCGACCCGCGCGCCCGCCTCGGACGCGGCGTACAGCTCCTCGATCACCTCGCCGTGCGTGAGCCCGTTGACCTTGATCCGGATCCGCGCCTTCTTGCCGGCGGCCGCGGCCTCGGCGACCGCGCGGATCTCGTCGACCAGCCGCGCCTTGAGCGTGAACGGGGCGACGAGCAGCTTCCGGAAGTGGGCGGGGCGTCCGAAGCCGGTCAGGTAGTTGAAGAGGTCGGCGATGTCCGCGGCGACGTCCTCGTCGGCGGTGAAGAGGCCAAAGTCCTCGTAGGCGCGTGCGGTGACGTTGTTGTAGTTGCCGGTGCCGAGATGGACGTAGCGGCGGAGCGTGCCGCCCTCGCGCCGGACGACGAGCGTCGTCTTCGCGTGGATCTTCATCGTCGGGAACCCGTAGACGACGTGGACGCCGGCGCGCTCCAGCGCGCGCGACCACTCGATGTTCCGACGCTCGTCGCCGCGCGCCTTGATCTCGACCAGGCAGACGCTCTGCTTGCCGCGCTCCGACGCCTCGATCAGCGCCGGCACGAGCGGGGTGTCGTCGCTCGTCCGGTACACCGTCGACTTGATCGCGATCACGTTCGGGTCGGAGGCGCTGCGGTCGAGGAACGACTCGAAGCTCCCGGCGAACGAGTCGTAGGGGTGGTGCACGAGCAGGTCGCCGGAGCGGATCGCCGCGAACTGCTCGGACGCCGTCTCGAGCGACGACCACGGCGGCCGCGCGACCGGCGTCCAGGACTCGCTCTTCAGGTCGGCGCGCGGGAGCTTCGTCAGCTCGTCGACGTCGGCGAGGTCGAGCATCCCCTCGAGCGGGTAGACGAGCTCGTCGGCGACGCGCAGGCCCTGCTGGAGGCGCTCGCGCAGCTCGCTCGACATGCCCGCCGAGACCTCGAGCCGGGTCGCCTCGCCGAAGCGGGCGCGGCGCAGCTCGACCTCGACGGCCTCGAGCAGGTCGTCGGCCTCGTCGGAGACGTCGAGGTCGGCGTCGCGCGTGACCCGGAACAGCGCCGACTCGAGGATCTCCATGCCCGGGAAGAGGCTCGGCAGGTAGTGGACGAGCACCTGCTCGAGCGGGACGAAGCGCGCGCCGTTGCCGACGGCGTGGAAGCGCGGCAGCCCCTCGGGGACCTTGACGCGCGCGAAGCGCGCCTCCCCGGTCTGCGGGTCGCCGACGAAGAGCGCGACGCTGATCGAAAGCGGCGAGATGAACGGGAACGGCTGGCCGGGCCCGACGGCGAGCGGGGTCAGGACGGGATAGATCTCGCGCTGGAACCGCTCGTCCAGCTCCTGGGTCTCCGTCGCGGTCAGCTGCTCCATGCTCGTGATCGCGATCCGCTCGAGCGCGAGCGCCGGGCAGAGCTCCTTCTCCCAGACGTACGCCTGCTCGGTGTAGAGCTGGAGCACACGGCGCCTCGCCTCGGCGAGCGCCTGCTGGGGCGAGCGGCCGTCGGGCGAGCGTCCTCCCACACCGGCGGCCGCCTGGCTCATCAGCCCGGCGACCCGGACGGTGAAGAACTCGTCCAGCATCGAGGAGAACACGTGCAGGAAGAAGACGCGGTCGAGCAGCGGCAGCGACTCGTCCCGCGCGAGGTCGAGCAGACGCGCGTCGTAGTCGAGGAACGACAGCTCGCGGTTGAAGACCCGCTCGCCGGCGCCCGTCGACCGCTTCTTGCCGCGCACGGCAGCCATGCGCCGAGCCTAGACCTGCGCCTGGCGCTGCGGCGGTTACGGTCCGGTGTCGGTGCGGTTACGAGACGGCGAAGTAGATCGCGGCCGCCGTCCCCGCCGCCAGGCAGTAGACCGCGAACGGCGTCAGCGTCTTCGTCTCGAAGTAGCGCATCAGGAAGCGGACGGCGAGATAGGCGGTGACGGCGGCGCAGAGCGCGCCGACGAGCGCCTGGCCGCGGACGCCGTCGCCCTGCGAGCCGGCGAGCTCCGGGATCTTGAGCAGCCCGGCGGCGCCGATGATCGGCGTCGCGAGCAGGAAGGCGAAGCGCGCCGCGTCCTTGTGCGAGAGGCCGACCAGCAGGCCGCCGCCCATCGAGGCGCCCGAGCGGGAGAAGCCCGGAACGAGCGCGATCGCCTGCGCGGCCCCGATCACGGCCGACTGCGCCCACCCGACGGTGCGTGCGATGCGCGTGTCGTCCTCCGTCCTCGTCGCCGGCGCGCGCCGCCGGAGCAGCTCGGCGCCGAAGAGCAGCAGCCCGTTGCAGGCGAGGAAGATGGCCGCGTACTGCGGCGAGGCGAAGAGCTTCCGCAGCGGGTGCTCGAGCGTCAGCCCGAGGATCCCGGCCGGGATCGTGCCGACGACGAGCAGCCAGCCGAGCTTGGCGTCGGCGTCGACGCCGATCTCACGGTCGCGCAGCGAGCGGCCGAGCCCCTGGAGGATCCGCACCCAGTCGCGCCAGAAGAAGCCGAGCAGGACGAGCGCCGTCGCCAGGTGCGTCGCGACGAGGAACGAGAGGAAGTAGGGGTCGCTCTGGTGGATGTTCCAGCCGACGAGCTTCGGGAGGATGACGCTGTGCCCGAGGCTCGAGACGGGGAAGAGCTCCGAGACGCCCTGGAGCAGGCCGAGCATCGCGCCCTGGAAGTACGAGATCGGTGCCGCGGCCGCGAGCACTCAGGCGGCGCGGTTCTTCTTCGGCCCGCTGTTGAACCAGGCGAACGCGAAGCACGCGAGCCCGACGAGGAACGACGCGATCCCGTGCTTCGCGTGATGGTGGTTCGAGCCGGCCTGGTGGCCGGGGAAGAACGACGGCAGCGACTTCGCGGGCTCCGCCCAGTAGATCGCGGCGATCACGACCAGCACGATCCCGACGACCACGGCGAGCGCGACCAGGAGCCTCCGATTCGCCACGCGGGAAAGCTACTAGGAGGACGGGTGGGATGCGTCTGTGAACTCGCGGAACTGCGCCGTCAGCAGGTACGCGGTCTGTTCGCCGATGTCGACGGCGCGGTCGCCGATCCGCTCGATCGTCCGTGCGACCACGACCATGCGCAGGCCCCACTCGCGCATCTCCTCCTCGCTCATCACGTCGACGAGGCGCTCGACGAAGCGCCGGTTGGCGCGGTCGATCAGCTCGTCGAGCTCGACCAGGCTCTCCGCCTCGGCGAGGTCGCGCTTGGCGAATGAGTCGAGCGCGACGCGGAGCATCTCCTCGGCGCGCTCTCCCATCTCGACGAGCACCTCGACGAGCGCCGGGTCCGGGTCGACGGAGGCGACGAGGCGCATCAGCTTCGCGATCGTCACGCAGCCGTCGGCGCTGCGCTCGAGCAGGAGGTTGATGTGCAGCATCGCGAGCAGCAGGCGCAGGTCGCGCGCCACCGGCGTCTGCAGCGCCAGCAGCGCCTGGATGCCGCTCTCCACCTCGAGGAAGAGGCGGTCGATCTCGTCGTCGAAGGCGATCACCTCGTCCGCGAGCTCGACGTCGCGCTCCTGCATCGCGCGGGTCGCGCCGTGAATCGCGCTCAGGACGCGCTGGCCCTCCTCCTGGAGTTGGGCCTCGATCGCGTCGAGTTCGGTGTCGATCGCCACGGTTCGAGACTAAAGGTAGCCCTGGACGGGTCCAAGCGGCGTCACCACTCCGTCACCAGTCCGCCACAGCCGCGTATCCCACCGACCCCCGCGCCCGCCGTACGTTGGCCTCGAACTCTCGAGGAGGAGAAAAACACATGCCGAAGTCCGGCCTTTTCCGCACCACAATCGCTCTCGCCGTTGCGGCCGCTCTCGCGGCGATCGTGGCGGCCTCGGCAGGCGCTTCGCCCGCCAAGAAGCAGGACACGACGCTGACCGGCGCAGGGTCGTCGCTGATCGCGCCGGCGCTCGCGGTCTGGAAGCCGCTCTACGGCGCGGCCCGCGGCGTCACCGTCAACTACTCGTCGGTCGGCTCCGGCGCCGGGATCAAGGCGATCACGGCCCGCACCGTCGACTTCGGCGCGAGCGACGCGCCGATGACCGCCGACCAGGCCGCGGCCTGCAACGGCTGTGTCCAGGTCCCGTGGGCGCTCACCGCGACCGTGCCCGTCTACAACATCCCGGGCGTCGGCGACACGAAGCTGAAGCTCGACGGCCCGACGCTGGCCAAGATCTTCCTCGGCCAGATCAAGACCTGGGACGACTCCGCGATCAAGAAGCTCAATCCCGGCCTGAGCCTGCCGAGCACGAGCATCACCGTCGCGCACCGCGCCGACGGCTCGGGCGACACGTATGTCTTCACCGACTATCTCTCGAAGGTCAGCTCGGTGTGGAAGAACGAGGTCGGCAGCGCCACGTCGGTGAGCTGGCCGACGGGCGTCGGCGGCACCGGCAACTCCGGCGTCGCGGCGATCGTCAGCTCCACGCCCGGCTCGATCGGCTACATCTCCGACGCCTACGTGATCCAGAACCACATCGCGAAGGCGCGGCTGAAGAACGCGTCCGGCCGCTACACGCTGCCGAGCATCAAGTCGATCGGCGAGGCCGCGTCGCTCGTCAAGACCGTCCCGGCGGACATGAACGTCTCGATCACCAACCCGCCGAAGACGAAGAACAAGAAGCAGTGGGACGCGTGGCCGCTCTCCACCTTCACCTACATCATCATGCCGGCGACCACCGCCCGCGCCCACGACCTGAAGAACTTCGTCACCTGGGCGCTGACGCACGGCCAGCCGCCGATCGCGAAGTACGTCTTCGCGCCGATGCCGCTGGTGATGATCAAGGCCGCGAACAAGGCTCTCACCACGGTCCACTCGTAAGCGGGAGAATCCGCTCCGCGTGAGCACTCTCGATCTCAGCTCCGAGACGACCCGCCGCCTTCACGGGCGGCGGGTCCATCTCGGCGACCTGCTCCTGCAGGGCATCGCCGGGCTCGCGGCCCTCGCCGCGCTGGTGGTCATCGGCCTGATCGTCTGGAAGGTGATCGACGGCGCACGCGAGTCGCTGTCCCGGTTCGGGCTCGGCTTCGTCACGACGGTCGCGTGGGACCCGGTGCACAACCTCTTCGGCGCCGGCAGCTTCCTCTACGGCACGGCGCTCACGTCGCTGATCGCGCTCCTGCTCGCGGGGCCGCTCGCGATGGGGATCGCGCTCTTCCTCACCGAGCTCGCGCCGCGCTGGATCCAGGCTCCGGTGACGGCGCTCGTCGAGACGCTCGCCGCCATCCCGAGCGTGGTCGTCGGCCTCTGGGGGATCCTCGTGCTCGCGCCGACGCTGCGCGACCACGTCGAGCCGTTCCTCCACCGCACGTTCGGCTTCATCCCCCTCTTCGGCAACCCGCAGACCGGTCACGACATCTTCACGGCCGTGATCGTGTTGACGATCATGATCCTGCCGATCGTCTCCAGCATCTCGCGCGAGCTCTTCCTCGGCGTCCCGAGCGAGCTGAAGGAGGCGGCGCTCGGCCTCGGCACGACGCGCTGGGAGATGGTGCGCGGCGTCATGTTCCCGTACGCGCGCGGCGGCATCGCCGCTGCCCTGATCCTCGGCCTCGGTCGCGCGGTCGGCGAGGCGATCGCGGTCACGCAGGTGATCGGAGGCTTCGTCGGGACGCCGGTCAACCTCTTCTCGGCCGGCGACACGCTCGCCAGCAAGATCGCCTCCGAGTACCAGGGCGCCGCCACGAACCTCGAGACGTCGGCGCTGATCCACCTCGCCCTGATCCTGCTGGTCTTCTCACTGCTCGTGAACGTGTTCGCCCAGGTGATCGTGCGCTCGGTCGCGCGGCGCCAAGGGCTGACCGGAGTGCGCCGGTGAGCACCGTCGACTTCGCCCGGGGCAACGACCGGCTCGGCCGGCGCCGGCTCGTCAACCGCGGCATGGAGGTGATCGCGTGGCTCTGCACGGGCATCGCCGTCGCGATCCTCGGAATCGTCGTCTGGTCGGTCGCGAAGCGCGGCGCCGGCGCGATCAACCTCGACCTCTTCACGAAGCCCTACGTCCCCTTCTCGCTCGGGAAGGTCGGCCTCGCGGACGCGTTCGTCGGCACGATCGTGATCGTCCTGATCGCCACCGCGATCGCGCTCCCGGTCGGGATCCTGATCGCGATCTACCTGAACGAGTTCGCGCGTCCCGTCGTCCGCGGCGGGGTCAGCCTCGCGCTCGACGTCCTCAACGGCATCCCGGCGATCGTGATCGGGATCTTCGTCTTCGGCCTGGTCGTCGTCGGCCGCGGCCAGAGCGCGTTCGCGGGCTCGTTCGCGCTCTCGGTGCTGATGCTCCCGCTCGTCACGCGGGCGACGATGGAGGTGCTCGCGCTCGTCCCGAGCTCGCTGCGCGAGGCGTCGCTCGGCCTGGGCGTGCCCCGCTGGCGGACGACGCTGAGCATCGTGCTGCCGCAGACGATCGGCGGCGTGCTCACGGGCACCACCCTCGCCGTCGCCCGGATCGCCGGCGAGACGGCGCCGCTGCTGTTCACGTCCTCGATCGTCTCGCACGAGGTCAGCTGGGACCCGCACCACGCCCTGCAGACCGTCCCGGTCGCGATCTTCCAGTTGTCCGAGTCGCCGGACCCGAAGGACCACGCGCGCGCCTGGGCGGCCGCACTCGTCCTGCTCCTCTTCATCATGTTCGCCAGCATGACCGCCCGCTGGCTCGCCACCCGCAGCCGCCGCAAGCTCCGCCGCGCCGGATGAACGACAAGGAGGACGAGAACGTGTCGAGTACGATCGAAGCCGCCGTGCGCGTCGAGATGAAGCGTCAGCCCCTGCCGCCGCGCGAGCGGCTCGAGCAGGTGTTCGACATCCAGGAGCTGGACGCCATCTACGGCGCCAAGCCGGCGATCAAGGGCGTGACGATGCCGATCTACAAGAACCTCGTCACCGCGATCATCGGGCCGTCGGGCTGCGGCAAGAGCACGTTCATCCGCTGCCTGAACCGGATGAACGACCTGATCCCGAGCTTCCGCGTCAACGGCTCGATCCGCTACCACGGACGGGAGATCACGGGCAACGACGTCGACCCGGTCGCGATCCGGCGGACGATCGGCATGGTCTTTCAGCGGCCGAACCCGTTCCCCAAGTCGATCTACGAGAACGTCGCCTGGGGCCTGCGCGTGCTCGGGATGAAGGACAACCTCGACGACCGCGTCGAGCGCGCCCTGACGCAGGCCGCGCTCTGGGACGAGGTCAAGGACCGGTTGACGGCGAGCGGCCTCTCGCTCTCCGGCGGCCAGCAGCAGCGGCTCTGCATCGCGCGCGCGATCGCCGTCCAGCCGGACGTCGTCCTGATGGACGAGCCGGCGTCGGCGCTCGACCCGATCGCGACACAGGCGATCGAGCAGCTGATGCACGAGCTGAAGAGCGAGTACTCGTTCGTGATCGTCACGCACAACATGCAGCAGGCCGCGCGCGTCGCCGACATGACGGCGTTCTTCTCGATCTCGACCGGCGAGGAAGGCTCGCGCTGGGGCGAGCTGATCGAGTACGACGACACGACGAAGATCTTCACGGCGCCCTCCGACAAGAAGACGGAGGACTACGTGACCGGCCGCTTCGGCTAGCCGAAGCGCGCCGTGACGCGCAGGCCTTCGCCCGGCGCGCTCCGCGCCTCGACCGTCCCGCCCGCCGACGTGACGATGTGCTTGACGATCGCGAGACCGAGGCCGGTGCCGCGGCTCGTGCGGGCCTGGTCCGAGCGGTAGAAGCGCTCGAACAGGCGCGGCACCTCGTCGGCGGGGACGCCCTTGCCGTCGTCGGCGACGGTGAGCGAGCCCGCGGACGCCTCGACGCGGCAGGTCGCGCCGGGACCGGCGTAGCGGATCGAGTTCGCGACGAGGTTCTCGACGACGACGCGCAGCATCCGGGCGCGCAGCGGCAGCTCGGCGTCCTCCTCCACCTCCGCGAGCAGCGTCACCTGCGCGTGCTCCGCGCGGGTCGCGAGCCCGTCGAGCACCTCGTGGACGGCGGGCGCCACCGGCGTGCGGCCGAGCGAGACGACCTCGCGCCCCGTCTCCAGCTCGCCGAGGAAGAGGACGTCGTCGATCAGCTCGCGCGCCTGCTCGACCTCCTGCCGCGACTGCTCGAGCAGCTCCTCGACGTCGGCGCCCGGCAGCGACGCCGTCTCGAGCAGCGCGAGCAGCCGCGCCAGCGGAGTGCGCAGCTCGTGCGAGACGGCCGCCGTGAAGCCGGCGCGCAGCTCCTGGTAGGCGGAGAGCGCAGGCCGGTCGCCCACGTAGAGGACGAGCGCGTCGTCGACGTCGCCGACCCGGCGCCCAGGCTCGAGTCCGGGAACGTTCGTCGCCACGACCTGCCGCTCCGCGTCGAGGACGACCACCGGCATCGCCGCCGAGCGGACGAGCTCGTTCACCACTTCTTCACCCGCCATCTACCAGCTCCCCACCCGATTCACCCGCATCGGAACCGATAATGACACCGTGCCGAAGGTCCTCATCATCGAGGACGACGAGGTGATCGCCCAGGGCATGGCCCGTCACCTCGGCGCCGCCGGATTCGACCCTGTCTGGGTCGGCAACGGCGACCAGGGAATCGCCCGCCTCCGCTACGAGAAGCCGGACGTCTGCGTGCTCGACCTGATGCTCCCCGGCCTCGACGGCTGGAAGCTGATCGAGACCGTCCGCGCGGAGGGAATCGGCACGCCGGTCGTCGTCGTCTCCGCGCGCGGCACCGAGCACGACCGCATCCACGCGCTCGAGATCGGCGCCGACGACTACCTCGTCAAGCCGTTCTCGATGAAGGAGCTTGTCGCCCGCGTCCGCGCCGCCGCCCGGCGCAGCGTCCGCCGCGAGGAGGCCCCGCGCGGCGAGCCGATCGAGGTCGAGGAGCTCCGCATCGACCCCCGCGAGGTGCAGGCGTTCGTCGACGGCGAGAGCGCCGAGCTGACGCCGACCGAGTTCCGGCTCCTCTACCAGCTGGCGCTCGACCGTGGCCGCGTCGTCACCCGCGACGAGCTGCTGCAGAAGCTCTGGGGCCGCCGCGAGTCGCACCGCGACCGCACCGTCGACGTCTTCATCCGACGCCTGCGCGAGAAGATCGACCGCAAGGCGACCAGGCACACGTTCATCCAGACGCGCTACGGCGTCGGGTACCGCTTCGAGCCGGAAGCGAAGAACGTGGCCGCCGCCAACCAGTAACGCGCCGTTCACCGGACCGCCGCCCACGCGCGGACGGCCCGGCACGACGATCCGGACGATGCGCTTCGCCGTCGTCGCGCACCGGAGCAGTGCCACCAACGACGCGCTCGTCGCCGCCGCGCGCGCCGCCGGCCTCGACGCGAACCGGCTCCGCCCCCGCGACGCGCTGCGCACGCTCGAGCCCGGCGACGTCGCCCTCGCGCGGCTCGACGTCACCGAGGAGCTGGACGGGATCGAGCCGGGCCTCACCGAGCTGGAGCGTCTCGCCGAGTCGGGCGTCGAGGTGCTCAACCCGCCGGCGGCGCTAGCGGCGGCGCACGACAAGCTGCTCACCGCCCGCGCGCTCCGCCACTCGGGCGTTCCGCACCCGCACAGCTGGCTGATCGCCGACGGCCTGCCGGCGCCCGCGCCGGAGCTGCCGCTCGTCCTCAAGCCGCGCTTCGGCAGCTGGGGCCGCGAGGTGCGGCTCTGCCGCACCCACGACGAGCTCGAGCAGGCGCTCACCGCCGCCGCGACACAGGAGTGGTTCCGGGAGCAGGGCGCACTCGCGCAGGAGGTCGTGCCGCCGCTCGGATGGGACCTGCGCGTCGTCGTCGCGGGAGACCGCGTCGTCGGCTCCGCCTACCGCGTCGCCGCCCCGGGCGAGTGGCGCACGAACGCGGCGCTCGGCGCGTCCGTCGAGCCGGGAGGGGCGCCGCCGCTCGCACACCGGCTCGCCGTCGCAGCGGCGCAGGCGCTCCGCGCCGACCTCGCAGGCGTCGACCTGCTCCCGACCCGCACCGGCTTCGTCGCGCTCGAGGTCAACGGCGCCGTCGACTTCCGCCCGCTCTACGCGCCCGGCCGCGACGTCTTCGCCGACACGATCGCCGCGCTGCTCGCGGCGGTCGACTCGCGGCGCGCCCTCCTGGCCGTCTAGTCGGAGTCGAGCTGGAGCGGCAGGCCGGTCTCCACCTCGCGGCGGCCGTTCGCCTCGTAGACGACGTCCACGGTCTCGTGCCTGCGATAGGTGCCCGCGATCCCGAGCCACATCGACGTCCAGCGCCAGAAGCCGAGCCGGCCCTCCTCCGCGAGCGCGCGCGGGAAGACGAGCGTCCGCCCCTCCAGCTCGAAGTCCCGTCCCTGCTGCTGCCGGACACCGTTCACGTAGACCTCGAAGGCGGTCGGAACGTGTCCCGGCAGCTCTACCCGCGTGCGCTCGGCCACCTCCATAGAATGCCCCTTCGGGTGCGCCGGAAGCTGCCTGTGCTCTTGCTCGTCCTGTTTGCCGTCCTGCTGACGGCGGGCGCAGCCATGGCCGCGAACGGCGGCTTCACGCCGGAGAACGCGCACTCGCCGAACGCCGAGCGCATCAACTCGGCGTACGACCTGATCCTCGGCCTCACCGCGTTCATCTTCGTCCTCGTCGAGACGCTGCTGATCGTCTTCGTCTGGAAGTACCGGAGCCGCGGGCGCAGCCGCGACGTCGAGGGCGCACAGGTGCACGGCCACACGCGCCTCGAGCTGATCTGGACCGCGGGGCCGGTCCTGATCCTCGCCGTGATCGCGAGCTTCGTCTTCTACAAGCTGCCCGGCATCTCCAACGTGCCGAAGGCGAGCGCCGCCGACCGGATCGACGTCACCGTCGAGGGCCACCAGTTCTACTGGCTCTTCCGCTACCCGAACGGGAGCGTCTCGATCAACGAGCTCCACGTCCCGGTCGGGAAGCTCGCCTACCTCCGGATCGTCTCCGGGGACGTCGACCACAGCTTCTGGATCCCGCAGCTGGGCGGGAAGACCGACGCGATCCCCGGCCGCACCAACCACACCTGGTTCCAGCCCGACTCGATCGGGATCTACCAGGGCCAGTGCGCCGAGTTCTGCGGCCTCTTCCACGAGGCGATGCTCGCCAAGGTCGTCGCCGAGTCCGACGCCGACTATCAGACCTACGTCACGCAGACCGCCCCGGCGACGCTCGGCAAGCAGGAGTGGACCGGCGTCTGCTCCACCTGCCACGGGATGAACGGCCAGGGCGGGTACGGGCCGACGCTCGCGACGAGCACCCTCCTCACCTCGCGGGCCTCGCTGGCGCAGATCCTCAAGAACGGGCTCGACACGCCGCGCCCGGGCGAGATGCCGCCCGTCGGCGACACGTGGACGAGCACGCAGATCGACGCGCTCGCCGCGTACGTGAAGAAGCACGTCTACACCGGGGCCTCGAGTGGCTAGCGGCCAGGCTCCCGCCACCTGGAAGAACGGCCGCGTCGCGAGCTGGCTCGTCACCGTCGACCACAAGCGGATCGGGCTGCTCTACATCGGCACGGCGCTGGTGATGTTCATGGGCGGCGGGATCATGGCGCTGCTCATGCGCGCCCAGCTGGCGACGCCGGAGGAGCACCTCCTGACGAAGAACTCGTACGACGAGGTCATGACCATGCACGGCACGGTGATGATCTTCCTCGTCGTCGTGCCGATCATGGCCGGCTTCGGCAACTTCCTCGTGCCGCTGATGATCGGCGCCCGGGACATGGCGTTCCCGCGCCTGAACGCCTTCTCCTACTGGGCGTACCTGCTCGGCTGCATCGTCCTCTGGCTGAGCTGGTTCGCCTCCGGCGGGCCGGCGAAGGCGGGCTGGACGGCCTACACGCCGCTCTCGGAGGCCGCCTTCTCGCCGGGGCACGGCCAGGACTACTGGATCCTCAGCCTCCACATCCTCTCGATCTCGTCGCTCGCAGGCGCGATCAACTTCATCGTGACGATCCACAACATGCGCACTCGCGGCATGACGTGGATGCGGCTGCCGCTGTTCGTCTGGTCGATCGAGACGTACGCGATCCTGCTCGTCGCGGTGCTGCCGGCGCTGTCGGCGGGCCTGACGCTGCTGCTGCTCGACCGCCAGGTGGGGACCCACTTCTTCCTGCCGTCCAAGGGCGGGAACGCGATCCTCTACCAGCACGTCTTCTGGTTCTTCGGGCACCCCGAGGTCTACATCATGGTGCTGCCCGCGATGGGGATGATCTCGGAGATCCTCCCGGTCTTCTCGCGCAAGCCGATCTTCGGCTACAAGGCGATCGCGTTCTCGACCATCGGCATCGCGTTCTTCTCGATGCTCGTCTGGGCGCACCACATGTTCGCGGTCGGGATGCCGATCGGGCTCGACATGTTCTTCATGCTCAGCTCGATGGTGATCGCGGTGCCGACCGGCATCAAGATCTTCAACTGGCTCGCGACCACCTGGCGCGGCAACCTGATCTTCGACACGCCGATGCTCTTCGCGCTCGGCTTCGTCGGCCTGTTCACGATGGGCGGGCTGTCCGGGATCTTCCTGGCCGCCTTCCCGGTCGACTGGCAGGTGACGGACACCTACTACGTCGTCGCGCACTTCCACTACGTGCTCTTCGGCGGGACGATGTTCGGGATCTTCGCCGGGCTCTACTACTGGTGGCCGAAGATGTTCGGGCGGATGCTCGACGAGCGGCTCGGCAAGATCCACTTCTGGCTCGTCTTCATCGGCTTCAACATGACCTTCCTGCCGCAGCACATGCTCGGGCTGCTGGGCATGCCGCGCCGGATCTGGACGTACCACCACGGCGGCCTGTGGGAGTGGTACAACCTCCTCTCCTCGATCGGCTCCGGGGTGCTCGCGGTCGGGATGCTCGCCTTCGTGTGGAACGTCTGGCAGGCGCACGTGCTGCGCCGCGGCGTCCGGGCGGGGAACGATCCGTGGCTCGCGGACACGCTCGAGTGGTACGCGCCCTCTCCGCCGCCGCCGCACAACTTCGACACCGTCCCCTACGTGACGAGCCACCGGCCGCTGCGCGACCTGCGCCGGCGGCTCGCGCAGGAGCTCCCGTGAGGACCGGCCTCTCGGCCGGGCCCTGGCTGCGGCTGACGGCGCTCGTCGCCGCCGGCGGGACGGTGCTCGCGGTCGTCTCCGGCGCAGCCGGGCTCGGGACGATGCACCGCCTGCTCGCGGCGCTCGTCGCGCCTCCGCTCACTGCGCTCGTCGTCTCGGCGTGGCTCGCGCACCGGCGCCTCGTGCCCGGAGCGCTCGCGGCGTCGGCGCTGTTCGCGGCCGCGGCCGCACTGCCGGGCCGCTGGGAGCACGCGGCGTTCGCGGCTGCCGCGCTGGCGGCGCTCGCGGTCGTCGTGGTCGAGAGCTTCCGCGGCGAGCGGGCGCCCTGGGGCGCCTGGCGGGACTACGTCACGCTGACGAAGCCGCGGATCATGTCGCTGCTCCTCGTCACGGGCTTCTGCGGCATGGTCGCCGGCGCTCGCGGCTGGCCCGGCACCGGCGTCGCGCTGGCGGGGATGCTCGGCCTCGCGCTCGCCTGCGGCGGCGCCTCGGCGCTCAACCACGTGCTCGACCGCGACATCGACCCGCTGATGGGCGAGCGGACGAAGTCGCGGCCGGTCGCGTCCGGCCGCGTCTCGGCGAGCCGCGCGCTCGAGTTCGGGCTCGCCCTCTCGGCGCTCTCGTTCGTCCTGCTCGCGAGCGCGGTCAACGTCCTGACCGCGTTCCTCGCGCTGGCGGGGAACCTCTTCTACGTGCTCGTCTACACGCGCTGGCTCAAGCGCTCGACCTCGCAGAACATCGTCATCGGCGGCGCGGCCGGCGCGGTGCCGCCGCTCGTCGGCTGGGCGGCCGGGACCGGCCACCTCCCGCTCGCGGCGTGGCTCCTGTTCGCGATCGTGTTCGTCTGGACGCCGCCCCACTTCTGGGCGCTGGCGCTGCTGATCAAGGACAACTACCGCGCCGCCGGCGTGCCGATGCTGCCGGTCGTCCGCGGCGAGCGCGAGACCGCGCGCCAGATCGTCGTCTACTCGCTCGTCCTCGTCGCGGTGACGCTGGCGCCGTGGGCGTGGGGCGGGGCGGGGCTCCTGTACGTCGCCTGCGCGCTCGCGCTCGGCGCGGTCTTCGTCTGGCAGGCGGAACGGCTGCGCCGCGACTTGACGCCGCGCCGCGCCGCGCTGCTCTTCCACTTCTCGCTCCTCTACCTCGCGCTGCTCTTCGCGGCGCTCGCCCTGGACGCGGTGGTCTGAGTGGATCCCGAGCTCGCAGGCAAGAACGTCCGTCTCGGCTGGCTGCTGTTCGCCCTCTTCTGGGTGCTCTTCGCCGGAACGGTCGCGGTCGCGTTCATTTACCTCGCTTTCGACTAAAGGAGAGGGCGCCGGGAGCCGATCCGTGCTCCTGGATGACCGTTCTCCGGCGCCTCGCCCTCCTCGCCCTCGCCGCGGCCTTCGCCGGCGTGCTCGTGCAGCCGTCGCAGGCGCGGCCGTCGCTCGACTTCACGCTCGGGACGACGCACTTCCTCGTCCACTACCAGAGCGACGTCGGCGACGTGCTGCGCAAGCCGTGGGCGATCACGCAGACGCAGGCGGGAGACATCGCCCAGCGAGCGGAGACCGCCTACAGCGCCGAGCTCGCGGACGGCTACGCGGCCCCGCTCTCCGACGGCGCCCTCGGCGGCGACGACCGGATCGACATCTACGTCGACGACCTCGGCGCCCCCGAGGACGGCACGCTCAGCGACAGCGTCCCCGACGACGGCGCCGCAGCCCAGACCTCCGGCTACATCGAGCTGAACGGCGAGATGCCCGACCTCGCCTTCAGCCAGCACACGGTCGCCCGCGAGCTCTTCCACCTGATCCAGTTCGGGATCTGGTCGCCGCCGAACGCCTCCGACGACTGGCTGCTCGACGCGTCCGCGGAGTGGATGGGCTTCCGCGTCGACGGCTACGGAACGGGCAATGGCGTCGACCTCGGCGACTCCGACGTCTCGCTCGACTGCAGCGACCCGCTCGGAACGTCGAAGTGCGACCTCGACGCCGCGTACCGCAACGACAGCTACGTGAAATGGCCGTTCTTCGAGTGGGCGACCGAGAAGTACGGCGCCTCGTTCGTGAAGGACGTCTTCGCCGCCGGCGCCGCCGGCGCGGCGACCGCGACCGACGCGCTCTCGAACGCGCTCGTCGCACGCGGCTCCTCGCTCGCCGAGGCCTTCAACGCCTGGACGCGCGCCGACATGCAGGGCGCCTACACGCCGAAGATCCTCCAGGGCGGCTCGCCGACGCCGTTCACGACCGTCCAGACCGGCGACAAGGCCGGCGCCGTCGCGAGCACCACGATCACGGTCAACCATCTCGCGACGCGCTACGTCGAGTTCGACCGGGGAACGGCCGACACCGGCGCGTTCTGCCACCCGGCCACGCTCGCGATCACCGTCACCTTCCCCACCGGAACCTCGTCGCTGCCGCTCTTCTGGTGGAAGACAAGCGACGGCGCCGGCAACACGCTCGTCGCGCTCTCGGTGAGCAACGGGACCGCGACGGCCTCGGTCCCGTGGGACACGTGCACCTGGACGGACGCGGCCGGCTTCCTGGCCCTCCCGAACGCCTCCTCGTCGCTCGACGGCGCCGCGTACACCGTCAAGGCCGTGATGACCGTCGACGACACGACGCCGGCG
>DASZYW010000307.1:0-7116 GCA_035545195.1 Gaiellaceae bacterium | reverse complement strand
GCTCGAGGTTCGCGAGCGCCGCGAGGGCTCGCCGCACCGTCTCGTGGGTCGGCGTCCCGTCGAGCCGCGCGACGAACGCGACCCCGCAGGCGTCGTGCTCGTACGCCGGGTCGTAGAGACCGGTGCTGCGGGGTCGGTTGTCGGTACGGCTCAAAACGAAGACGCTCCCTGGGGGAGGGGACTCGGGCTCCGCCTCTGCGGGCTAGTCGGCGGGGGCGGAGAGGGTTGCCGACTAGCGCGGACGGATGACCGCGGCGAACGCGAGGAAGAGCGACTTCTTGGAGGCGTTCGCGGGCGGCATCGAGCTTCCGAGACTGAAGGGCGATGCCGCTCGCGTCAATCCTGTTCTCCGGTTATGGCCCGACGGCGAGCCGTTGCCGCCGGCACGCGGCGGCGAGCGCCTGGTCGGCGCTCGCGAGGCCGAGACAGGCCGCAATGGCCTGCTTGCCGCAGTAGGTCACGGTCTGCCCGCCCATGAAGCCCGCCTGGAGGGTCGAGACGCAGCCCGTCGCGAGCCCGTGGCCGCGCTCGCTCAGCACGACGCCGACCGGCGCGGCCGCCAGCACGGCGGCCGCGACCAGGCCGACGAACACGCGGTCGCGCGGTTGGATCCTCCGCTGCAGGCGAACGGCCTCGGCCGGCAGCTCATCCTCCTCCGCCGTTGAAGAGGAGCGAGACGCCGCGCGGCAGGACGAGCACGGGACGGCCGGCGAGCTCGATCAGGTAGTCCGCGGCGGCGCTGATCGTCACGCGCCCGGTGACCGTGCCCGGCTTCGACCCGACCACGAGCAGATCCGCGTCGCGGCTCGTGCTCGCCGCGAGCGTGGCGCCGAGCTTGCGCGCGAGCGACTCAGCCGTCTCGCGTGCGCACGGGTCTCCGTCCTCGCTCACGGCGGCGACCGTCCCGACCGCGAACCCCGCGTCGTCGGCGAGCCCGGAGGGCGCAAGGGCGACCGCCACCGGCCCTCCGTCGAGGAGACGGCGCGCGGTCGGCTGGGGGTCGAGATGGCCCTTCGCCGTTCGGTACTCGGAGCCGAACACGACCACGCCGGCGTCGCGGTCGAGGGCGAGGTCGCGGAGGCCCTCCGCCGTCGAGGCGCTGAGCACGACGTGCTGGGGGACGTCGGCGAGCCCGACCGCCTCCGCTCCTGCGGCGAGCAGCGCCTTCGCATCGCTCTCGGCGAGACGCTCGCGTCCGGTCTCCGCCTCCTGCGCGTGGCGGACGTAGGCGAGCTCGAGCCGGGCGCCTGCTGCTGCCAGCAGGCGCCCGAGCGCGAGCGCGTCGCGGTCGTTGTCGGTCCCGTCGTACGAGACGATGATTCTCGGCGGCATGTCCTGGGCCTAGGCCGACGGTGCGGGGTCGGCCGTGGCGACGATCGCATGCGCGCCGGCGGGGAGCCCGGACGGGAACGCGAGCGACGGGATGTCGGAGGGGTAGACCTCGTGGCCGTGGACCGCCAGGTCGCCCATCTCCATGTCCTCCTCGCTCATGCGCAGCGGCACGAACAGGCCCACGAACTTGAGGATGACGAAGGTTCCGACGCCCGAGAAGACGATCACCCAGAGCGCGGTGTAGGCCTGCCACTTGAGCAGGTGCAAGCCGCCCGTGATCGAGACGCCCGGGACGACCTGCATCGCCGAGTCGGCGAGCAGCCCGGTCAGGAGCCCGCCGAAGAGGCCGGCGAAGCCGTGGGTGTAGACGACGCCGAGCGTGTCGTCCACCTTCCGGAACGGCCGCACGAGCGCGAGGTAGTTGTAGGCGACGTAGACGAGGATCGACGCGACGACGCCGATCGCGATCGCACCCCAGCCGTTGACGAAGCCCGCGGCCGGGGTGATCGCGACGAGTCCGACGATCATCCCGTTCACGCTGCCGAGCAGCGAGGGCTTCCGCTTCGTCGCGTAGTCGCAGCCGACCCAGGTGAGGAACGCGACCGCGGTGGCGAGGTTCGTGTTCAGCACCGCGGAGGCGGCGTCGGCGCCTGCGTTGTACGGGTCGCCGCCGTTGAAGCCGTTCCAGCCGAGCCAGAGGAGGCCGGCGCCGACGGCGACCATCGCGAGGTTGTTCGGCGCGTCGATCTCGCGGTCGCGCGCGAGGCGCGGGCCGATCACCGCCGCCGCGACGAACCCCGAGATCCCGGCGGAGAGATGGATCACGTAGCCGCCGGAGAAGTCGACCGCGCCCTTGTGCGCGAACCAGCCGCCGCCCCAGATCAGGAACGCGTTGACCGTGTAGATGCACGTCCCCCAGAGGAGGGTGAACGGGATCCACGCCTTGAAGTTGACGCGTCCGAGCACCGAGCCGAGCATCAGGATCGGCGTGATCGCCGCGAAGACGAACTGGAAGTAGACGAGCGACGACTGCGGGAAGTCGGTCTTGCCGACCAGCGGGATGTTCCCCTGGTCCTGGAGGTTGTGGTGATCGAGCGAGCTGCCGGGCTGACCGATGAAGTTGCCGAAGAAGCCCGAGTGCGAGAGCCCGTGCCACGGGTTCCCGAAGCCCATCTTGTACCCGTAGAGCACCCACTCGACGAGGACGATCGCGAAGGCGATGAAGGCGAGCATCATGCTGTTCACCGACCAGCGCTTCTGCATCACGCCGCCGTAGAGGACGACGAGGCCGGGGACGCTCATCAGCCCGACGAACGTCGCCGCGGTCAGCTGCCAGGCGTTGTCGCCGGGGTTCAGGTACGAGGGGTACAGGGCTGCTCCGAGCACGTTCTCTCCTTCGTTTCGCCAACGAAAAAAGCCCCAGGACTCCTGTGAGTCCTGAGGCTCCACTGCCTCCGCGGGCGGCTTCGGCGCCGCACGCGTGGTGGCGACGATAGGGGCCGCCTCGGACGGCGGTCAAGCGAAAACCGGAGAAACGCTCTTGTCCGGTTTGACATCGGCCGGCGGGACAGGCAGTCTCCGACGACTGTGACGACGGCGCTGACACGCATTGCCCCGAGCCAGACACGGCTCGCCGCTGCGTGGGCCCTCATGATTCTCGTCGTCACGATCTCGCTCATTCCCCGCTAAGGGGAATGGACACGACCACGCGGCCCTCGACGCCGCAGACGCCCACCTCCGCACACCACAGGTGCGTCCCGAGGACGCCCGAGACGACGGAAGGACGTGTTCGTGTCCCGCAGGATCCAGATCTTCGATACGACGTTGCGCGACGGCGAGCAGGCGCCGGGCATCGCGCTGCGCGCGCACGAGAAGGCGGAGATCGCCCTGGAGCTCGAGCGGCTGGGCGTCGACGTCGTCGAGGCAGGCTTTCCCGGCGCCTCGCCGGGCGACTTCGAGGGCGTCCGCGCCGTCGCCGCCGCGCTCCGCCGGCCGACCGTCGCGGCCTTCGCGCGAGCCCACCAGGGCGACCTGGACGCCGCGGCCGAGGCGCTCGCCGGCGCGCGCCGCTCCCGGATGCACGTCTGCATCGGCACGAGCCCCGTCCACATGGAGAGCAAGCTCGGCCTGACTCCGGCCGAGGTCGTGACGCGGGCGCGCTGGGCGGTCGAGTACGCCACCGCGCGCGTCGACGAGGTCGAGTTCACCTGCGAGGACGCGTCGCGCTCCGAGCCGGTCTTCCTCGCCCGCGTCTGCCGCGTCGCGATCGAGGCCGGCGCGACCACGATCAACCTCCCCGACACGGTCGGCTGGGCCGTCCCCGTTCGGTATGCCGCGCTCCTCTCGGAGGTGCTTCGCCGCTGCCCGGAGCTGCGCCGCGTCACGCTGTCGGTGCACTGCCACGACGACCTCGGGCTCGCCGTCGCGAACTCGCTCGCCGGGATCGTGGTCGGCGCCGGTCAGGTCGAGTGCACCGTGAACGGGATCGGCGAGCGCGCCGGCAACGCCGCGCTCGAGGAGCTGGTCGTCGCCCTGCGGGTGCACCGCGACCACTACGACGCCGAGACCGCGGTCGACACGACCCGAATCGCCGAGGTCTCGCGCCTCGTCTCCGAGCGCACCGGCTACGTCGTCCAGCCGAACAAGGCGGTCGTCGGCTCGAGCGCGTTCGCCCACGAGTCGGGGATCCACCAGGACGGGCTGCTCAAGGACCCGGCCACGTACCAGATCGTCGACCCGGCCGAGGTGGGGCGGCGGATGACGCTCCCGCTCGGCAAGCACTCCGGCAGGCACGCGTTCGCGCGTGCGTGTGCCGAGCGCGGCCGCCGTCTGGCGGGGGCCGAGCTGGAGACGGCGTTCCGGCGCTTCAAGGAGATCGCCGACCAGGGCCGGGCCGTCGAGCTGGACGACGTCCTGCAGGGGGTGACGGCGTGAGCGCCAGGCAGACCGTCGCGTGCCTGGCGGGCGCCGGCATCGCGCCCGAGCTGATGGCCGAGGCGGTGCTCGCGCTCTCCGCGGTCGCGCACCTGCACGCAGTCGACGTCGAGGACCTGCACATCCCGTTCGGGGCGACCGCGGTCGCGCAGGGCGGCCAAGCCTTCCCGCAGGCGACGCGGTCGGCCGTCCTCGCCGCCGACGCGGTGCTCGTCGCCGGCGCGGAGGAGCCGACCCTTGCCGACGTCATGGCCGAGCTCGACCTCCGCGCACGCGTCACGCGTGTCCGGTTCGGCCGCGCGCACGACCTCGAGATCGTCGCGCCGCTCTCCTCGGGCGCGGCGGAGTGGGCGCTCGAGGCGGCGTTCGGCCTCGCCGAGCAGCGGCGGCTGCAGCTGGCGGTCGTCGGCGATCACACGTGGGAGGAGCTCGCGCACCTCTTGGAGGCCGAGCACGAGGACGTTCGCGTCGAGTACCTCTCCCCGAAGTCGGCGGTGCCTCTGGCCGCCTTCGACGCCGCCCGGTTCGACGTCGTCGCGGTGTCCGAGCGCTGGGCGGAGCCGATCGTCGAGATCGTCGCCGCGCCCGCCCAGGCGCGCGTCGTCGCGCACGCGCTGCTCGCGGAGCACGGCCCGAGCCTGTTCATGCCCTCGCCCGAGGGAGGGGTCGCGCTGGCGGGACACGGGGTCGTCAACCCGAGCAGCATGCTGCTCGCCGCGGCGCTGCTCCTCGAGCACGGGCTCCACGAGCCGGCCGCGGCGTCAACGCTCGCCGGCGCGGTCTCCGCCGCGCTGGTGGACGGCCCGCGGACGCCCGACCTGCTGCGCCGCGGCCGCGGCGCCTCGACGCGGGAGTTCACCTCGCGCGTGCTCGCGGGCTTCCAGATGTCGCTCCGCAACGCGGAGTTCTGGCCGGAGGCGGCCCAATGAGCGGGACGCGGATGACCGGCGCCGACGCGATCCTGCGCTGCCTGGAGGCGGAGGGCGTCACGGTGATGTTCGGCATCCCCGGCGGCGCGATCCTGCCCCTCTACGACGCGATCGCGCGCGGCACGACCGTCCGACACGTGCTCGCCCGGCACGAGCAGGGCGCCGGGCACATGGCGGAGGGCTACGCGCGCGCCTCGGGCGAGGTCGGCGTCGCCGTCGCCACCTCCGGGCCGGGCGCGACCAACCTCGTCACGCCGATCGCCGACGCCTGGATGGACTCGACGCCGCTCGTCTGCATCACCGGCCAGGTGCGCTCCAACCTGATCGGGACGGACGCCTTCCAGGAGTGCGACATCACCGGGATCACGATCCCGATCGTCAAGCACTCCTGGCTCGTCCAGGACGTGCGCGAGCTGCCGCACGTCGTCAAGGCCGCCTTCCACGTCGCCCGCACCGGCCGTTGCGGCCCCGTGCTCGTCGACGTCCCGCGCGACGTGCAGGAGGCCGAGCTCGAGTTCTCCTACCCCGACGAAGTCTCCCTCCCGGGATGGCGGCCGCCCAGCCGCGTCCATCAGCCGCAGGTCGCGGCCGCCGCAGCCGCGATCGTCGCGGCGGAGCGGCCCATCCTCTACGTGGGAGGCGGCGTGCTCAACGCGCACGCCACCGACGAGGTGCGCGCCGTCGCCGAGACGGCGCGCACCCCTGTCGTCACGACCCTGATGGCGAAGAGCGCCTTCCCGGAGTCGCACGAGCTGTTCGCCGGCCACCCGGGCATGCACGGGCAGAAGTGGGCGAACTGGGCGCTGAACAAGGCCGACGTGATCGTCGCCTGCGGCTCGCGCTTCGACGATCGCGTCACCGGCAAGGTCTCGGCGTTCGCGCCCGGCGCGTCCGTCGTCCACCTCGACGTCGACGCGGCGGAGATCTCCAAGATCCGCCGTGCGGACGTGCCGGTGGTCGGGCCCCTCCAGCCGGTCCTCGCCGAGCTCGCCGCGCAGCTGCGCGCGCACGTCAGGCCGGGCCGGACAGACGCCTGGCTCGCGCAGATCGGCGACTGGCGCGAGGAGTTCCCGCTCCGCTACGGCAGCGGCGGCGAGACGCTCAAGCCGCAGCGAGTGCTCGAGGTGCTGCGCCGGCTCACCGTCGGCCGGGACGACGTCGTCTGGACGACCGGCGTCGGCCAGCACCAGATGTGGGCGATGCAGTACCTGGAGTGCGACCGCCCGCGCTCGTTCATCACCTCGGGAGGGCTGGGGACGATGGGCTACGGGATCCCCGCCGCGATCGGGGCGAAGGCGGCCAGGCCGGACGCGACCGTGATCTGCGTGGACGGCGACGGCTGCTTCCAGATGACCCAGCAGGAGCTCGCGACCGCGGTCCACGAGCAGCTGCCGATCGTGGTCGTGCTCGTCAACAACGGCTACCTCGGGATGGTCCGCCAGTGGCAGGACATGTTCTTCGAGGAGCGCTTCTCGCAGGTCCACCTGACCCACGCCGTCCCCGACTATGCGGCGCTCGCACGCGCGTACGGCGCGGTCGGGCTCACGGTCGAGAGCGAGGACCAGCTCGAGGAGGCGCTCGTGGAGGCGCTCGGCTGCGGCTGCACGGCGGTCGTGGACTGCCGCGTCGACCAGCGCGAGCACTGCTTCCCGATGATCCCGTCCGGCGCCGCCGCGCTCGACGTCATCGAGTACGACCCGGAGCACGACTCGGAGGCGCTCGCCCTATGAGGCACACGCTTTCGATCCTGCTCGAGAACAAGCCGGGCGCGCTGACGCGGGTCACGAGCATGTTCGCCCGCCGCGGCTACAACATCGAGAGCCTCGCGGTCGGCCCCACCGAGCGCCACGACGTCTCCCGGATCACGCTGCGCGTCGACTGCGAGGAGCACTCGCTCGAGCAGATCGAGAAGCAGATCCAC
>DASZYW010000306.1:0-4169 GCA_035545195.1 Gaiellaceae bacterium | reverse complement strand
GATCTTCGAGAAGTCGTCGCGGCCGAGGGTCTTCTGGCCGTCCCAGAGGAAGGAGCAGTGGTCGGTGGAGATCACCGAGAGGGCGTCGGTGCGCACCGCGTTCCAGAGGACGTCGTGATTGCTCTTGTCGCGGACGGGCGGGGAGTAGACGTACTTCGCGCCCTCGAAGTCGGGCTTGGCGATGTCGTCAAGGCTGTTGAAGAAGTACTGGGTGCACGTCTCTCCCCAGACGTCCCAGCCGGTCTCGCGCGCTCTCGCGATCGGCTCGACCGCCTCCTTGCACGTGACGTGGACGACGTAGAGGGGTGCGCCGGCCAGGTGCGCCAGCTGGATCGCCCGGTTCGTCGCCTCGCCCTCGGCCTCGGGCGGCCGCGTGAGGGCGTGGTAGAGCGGTGCCGTGTTGCCGGCAGCCAGCGCGTCGCGGACGAGCACGTCGATCACGTCGCCGTTCTCGGCGTGCACCATCACGAGCGCGCCCGACGCGGCGGCGACCTCCATCGCGCGGAAGAGCGTCTCGTCGTCGACCATGAGCGCGCCCTTGTAGGCCATGAAGAGCTTGTACGAGGTGATGCCCTGGTCGGGCAGCGAGGCGAGCTCCTCGAGCGTGCCGCCCTCGCGCAGGTCGGTGATCGCGATGTGGTAGCCCATGTCGATCACCTGCTTGCCGGCCGCCTTGCCGTGCCACTCCTCGAGCGCCTCGGCGAAGCTCTTGCCCTGAGGCTGGATGCAGAAGTCGACGTGACAGGTCGTGCCGCCGAAGGCGGCGGAGATCTGGCCGCTCTCGACATCGTCGATCGTGACCGTGCCGCCGAACGGCATGTCGAGGTGGGTGTGCGGATCGACGCAGCCCGGCAGGACGTACTTGCCGGTCGCGTCGATCACCTTGTCCGCCGCGACGTCCAGCGACTCGCCGATCAGGGTGATTCGCTCGCCCTCGATGAACACGTCGGCGACGTAGTCGTCGGCCGCGGTGACGACGCGGCCGCCCTTGATCAGCACGGACATCGCTCAGCTCCTCTCGAAAGAAGGCACGTACCTGGCACGCCCGAAGGCGTACCAGGTACGTGCGCGTGCGTCTACTTCCCGCCGGCCGTGAGCTTCACGGTGATGGGCTTGTAGGACTTGCCGTTCACGTCGACGCCCTGCTTCTTCAGCAGCGCGACGGCCTTCGTCGCCAGGTCGGTGCGGTACGCACCGGCCGTCGGGGCCTTCTTGATCGCGCCGTACTGCTGGGCGATCTTCGCGGTCCGGGCGTAGTCGGCCTTGTTCATGACGCCGATGCCGGCGGCGTTCGGCCAGATGAGCTTGTTGATCTCGTTCATCTGCCAGGTCTGATGGCCCTTCGGCAGGGTGGGGCCCTCCTGGAGGGTCATGCTCACGCACTCGGCCACGTGGTCGCGGCAGTAGATCCAGCCCTTGAGCGACGCCGCGATGAACTTCACCGCGATCGCCTGGTTGGCCGGGTCCTTCAGCCACGACGCGGTCGAGAACAGGCCGTCCTCGAGCATGCCGGTGCCGACGTCCTGCATCTTGATCACGTTCAGGTCGGCGAGCGTGAAGAGCTTGCCGGTCTTCGGGTTCTTCGACTCGAGGACCTGGGCGAGCTCGTTGTAGGTCATCGCCGACGCCGAGTCGACCTTGTGCTGGAGGAACAGGTTCATGTCGAACGGCTGCTGCACGATCGTCACGCCCTTGTTCTTCTCCGGGTCCATCCCGAACTTCGTCAGGGCGGCGAAGAGCTCGTACTGGTTGCCGCCGAGCCAGTTGGCGACCTTCTTGCCGCGCATCTTCGCGACCGTCGTGATGCCGGAGCTCTTCCACGTGAGCTGCGTCATCCCCGACCGTGCGAAGACCTGCGCGACGTTGACGAGGTCGGTGCCCTTGTCGCGCGCCGCGAGCAGGCTCGGCAGCCAGTCGACGCCGAACTGCGCCTGGTTCGACGCCACGACCTGCTCCGGGATGATGTCGGGGCCGCCGTTCTTGAGGGTCACGTTCAGGCCCTCGTCCTTGTAGAAGCCCTTCAGGGAGGCGGCGTAGTAGCCGGCGAACTGGGCCTGCGGGACCCACTTCAGCTGGAGGGTGATGTTGGTCAGCTTCGGAGCGGCCGACGCCCTCGTCGCGACGCCGGCGACGGCGGCCGCGGCGACGGCCGCTGCCACCAGCACGCCCACGATCCAACGCTTCCTCATGCAAGCCCCTTTCGGTCTGCGGGTTTGGGGGGTGTGTCGCGCGATTCTGACGCCCCGGCGCGCGGATTCAAGTGCTGCGCGGACGTCGCGATCCGTCAAGGGTCGCGTGAGGCCGGCGCCCAGCGGATCGTCAGGCGCTCGGCGACGACGACCGCGGCGTACAGCGCGAGCCCGAGCAGCGACGCCACGAGGATCCCCGCCCAGGCCGTCTGGAAGTCGAGGATCTGCGCGTCGGAGCGGATCAGCACGCCGAGCGCGTTGAACGACCCGCCGAAGTACTCGCCCACGATGGCGCCGATCATCGCGAGCACGCTCGCCACCTTGAGCGACGTGAAGACGTACGGCAGCGCCGTCGGGACGCGGACGCGGCGCCAGATGGTCAGCTCGCCCGCGGCGTACGACCGCATCAGCTCGATCTGCCTCGGCGACACGGACTGGAGGCCGCGCAGCGTGTTGACCAGGACCGGGAAGAAGCAGAGGACGCCGGCGATGGCCATCTTCGATCCCGGCGCGAGCGGGTCGAACCAGGCGTTGAAGATCGGGGCGAACGCGATGATCGGCACGGCGTTTGCGGCGATCGCCAGCGGCATGAGCACGCCGCCGAGCGCCCGGAAGCGCCCGATGGCGGTGGCGACGACGATGCCCGCGGCCGACCCGCCTGCGAAGCCGCCGAGCGCCTCCTTGAACGTCGTCCAGCCGGCCGGCCACAGGGTGCCCCCGTCGCTCCAGAGGCTCGAGACGATGTCGCTCGGCTTCGGCAGCAGGAACTGCTTGATGTGGAACGCCCAGATCGCGCCCTCCCAGACGGCGATCCCGAGGCAGAACACGACCGCCGCCGGGATCCACTCGATCGCCTGCCGCCCGGCGCGCCGGCCGAAGCCCGCGCGCAGCCCCGGAGTGACGACGACGCCGCTCACTCGCCGGCGCCTCCGGCTCCCGCGCGCGCGGCATCGGTGAGCGCCTGCTCCTCCTCGGGCAGCAGGTGCTCGCCGCGGCGGCGCAGGAGCTCGCGCACCTCGGTGACGAGCTCGAAGAAGCGCGGGTCCTCGTGCGTCTCGACCGTCCGCTCGGCAGGCAGGTCGATGTCGACGACACCGGCGATCCGGCCCGGCCGCGGGCTCATCACGACGACGCGCGTGGACAGGAACACCGCCTCGGAGATCGAGTGCGTGACGAAGACGATCGTCGACCCGAGCTGCCGCCAGATCGCGAGCAGCTCGAGATTCAGCCGCTCGCGCGTCATCTCGTCGAGGGCGCCGAACGGCTCGTCCATCAGGAGCAGCGCCGGCTCGAACGCGAGCGCGCGTGCGATCGAGACGCGCTGCTGCATGCCGCCCGAGAGCTGCCAGGGATGGTGGTCGGCGAACCCGGTCAGCTCGACGAGCGCGAGCATCTCGTCGATGCGCCGCCGCCGCCGCTCGCGATCCCAGCCGAGGAGCTCGAGCGGCAGGGCGATGTTCTTCGCCACCGTCCGCCAGTCGAACAGGACGCTGTCCTGGAAGACGATCCCGTAATCGCGGTCGGCGCGGGCCTGGCCGGCGGACTTCCCGTTCACCGTCACCGTGCCGGCCGTCGGCTGCACGAGGTCGCCGATCACCCGCAGGAGCGTCGACTTGCCGCAGCCCGACGGGCCGATCAGCGAGACGAACTCGCCCGGCTGGAGCTCCAGGTCGATGTCCTGGAGCGCCGTGACGTTGCCCTGGGCGAACACCTTGGTGACGCCCTCGATCTGCACGACCGGGCGGCCGCTCTCGCTCAATTCGACACCTCCGGGGGCCGGCGGACGATCGCCCGCTCGGCGGCGATCACGATCAGGAAGAAGACGATGCCGAGGATCGCGGCGACGATGTTCGTCGCCCACAGCTCCTGCGGCTCGATCGAGTAGTACTGGTTGAAGTTGAGGATGGCGCCGCCGAGCCCGCTCTGGAGGCCCGACGGCAGCTCGCCGATGATCGCGCCGACGACGCTCGCCGTCGCCGC
>DASZYW010000305.1:0-4203 GCA_035545195.1 Gaiellaceae bacterium | reverse complement strand
GCGCGCTGCGCGACGGCCTGGCCGTCGGCGACGTGCTCGATGCGACGCGCGTCGTCGCCGAGGACGGTGCCCGTCCTCGCGCCGCGGACGCCGAGGCCGGGGCCCTCCCACAGCGTCGCGCCCGAGGCGTCGACGACGCGCGTCGCGTCCAGCACCTCGCCGACGCCGAGCTCGCCGAGCGAGCCCGCCAGCCCGAACGAGACGAGCCGGCCGTCGGGCACGCCGTTGGCGACGCAGACGCCGACGCGCACCGCGCGCAGGCCGAGCCGCTTCGCGACGCGCTCCTCGGCCGTCGTGGCGACGGCGAACGTCAGCCCGTCAGCGTCCAAGCAAGGCTCCTGACGGTCTCCTTGAGGCTCTTCGACGACTCGTAGGCGGCCGACGGCTCGAAGCCGCAATGGATCGCGCAGTGCTCGCAGCGCGGGTCGTTGCCGGGGCCGTACGCCTCCCACTCCATCCCCTCGAGCAGCGCCTCGTAGGTGGGGAAGATGCCGTCGGTGAGCAGGTAGCACGGGCCCTTCCAGCCGTACGGGTTGCGCGTGATCGAGCCCCACGGCGCGCACGAGAGGTCGCGCTGGCCGGTGAGGAAGTCCTGGTAGAGCGGCGTCGCGATCCAGCGGTAGCCGTGCTCCTTCGTGGCGGCGCGGATGGCGCGGAACTTCACCTCGTGCTCCTCGCGCGTCATCGTCAGCGCGGGATCGATCTGGGAGTACTGGTAGCCCGGCGCGATCATCATCCCGTCGATGCCGACCTCGTTCGTGAGGTAGCCCATCATCTCGATCACGTCGGCGACCTCGGTCTCCTTGAAGATCGTCGTGTTCGTGGTGACGCGGAAGCCGCGCGAGCGGGCGAGCTTGATCGCGTCGACCGCGATCTCCCAGAGGCCCGGGTAGTCGCAGACGTAGTCGTGGATCTCGCGCATCCCGTCCAGGTGGACGACGAAGCTCAGCCTCGGCGACGGCTCGAACCAGTCGAGGCACTGCTCCAGCCGAAGCGCGTTCGTGCAGAGCTCGATCGTCTTGCCGAGCGCGAGCACCTGCTCGACGACCTCCTCGATCCCCTTGTAGACGAGCGGCTCGCCGCCGCAGATCGAGACGACCGGCGCCGGGCACTGGACGGCCGCGTCCACGCACTCCTCGACCGACAGCCGCGCCCGGTTCGACTCGTACTCGCGGATCTTCCCGCAGCCGATGCACGCGATGTTGCAGGCGAGGGTCGGCTCGAGCATGAGCACGAGCGGGTAGCGCTCGCCCTTGCGCTGCTGGGCGGCGACGTACCTGCCGATCGAGACGGTCGATTGGAGCGGGAACTTCATGCGGCCAGCCTTTCTCTCAGTCGTCCGAGCGCGAGGAGCGGGAACGTGAGGCGGTAGAGGTGATAGCGGATCATGAAATCCATCGGGAACCCGGTGCCGGTGAAATGCGACTCCTCCCAGTCGCCGTCGGGGCGCTGCGCCCCGCACAGATAGTCTGCCGCCCGCCGCGCGCCGGAATCTTCAGCGTTTCCTGCGGCCACGTAGGCGAGGAGCGCCCAGGCCGTCTGCGACGCCGTCGTGAAGCCCGCGCGTCCTCGTAGTGCGGGATCCCGGTAGCTGAGGATGTCCTCGCCGAAGCCGCCGCTCTCCTGCTGGACGCTGTCCAGCCAGGCGACGGCGCGCCGCATCGCGGGATGGTCGTGCGGCACGCCGCAGGCCTCCAGCCCGGGCAGCGCGGCGCCGGTGCCGTAGAGGTGGTTCACCCCCCAGCGGCCGAACCAGGAGCCGTCGGTCTCCTGCTCGGCGAGCAGCCAGTCGAGGCCGCGGTCGACGGCGCCGTCGTGGACGCCGAGGGTGCCCAGCGTCTCGAGCGCGTGCGCGCTGACGTCGGCGCTCGGCTCGTCGGTCACCTTGCCGAAGTCGCAGAACGGGATCTTGTAGAGCCACATCGCCTTGTTGTCGACGTCGAAGGCGCCCCAGCCGCCGTCGCGAGACTGCATCCCGACCATCCACTCGACGCCGCGGCCGACCGCGTCCTCGCCGATCCCGAGCTCGTGCAGCGCGAGCGCGATCACCGCCGTGTCGTCGACGTCGGGGTAGTTGTCGTTCTCGTACTCGAAGGCCCAGCCGCCGGGAGCGAGGCCGGGACGGCGGATCGCCCAGTCGCCCTCGACCGTCACCTCCTCGCGCAGCAGGTACTCGCCTGCGGCGGCGAGCGCGGGGTGCGACGGCGAGACGCCGCAGGCGCGCAGCGCGAGCACGGCGAGGCCGGTGTCCCAGACGGGGCTCTGGCAGGCCTCCGGGCGGAGCCGGTCGCCGTCCTCGACCATGAAGCCCTGCCAGCCCTCGACCGCGCGCCGGAGCGTCTCGTCCTCGAAGCCGTGCCCGAGCGCGGCGAGCGCGACGATCCCCCAGACCCACGGCGGCTGGATCCCGCCCCAGGAGCCGTCCGCCTCCTGGCGGTCACGGATCCACTGCTCGGCGACCGCGAGCGCGCGGCGCCGGAGCGCGGTCGGCCGCGGCGCGGGACGGCTCTCCCCGGGACGCGCGCCGATCGCGCGCAGGTCGACGTCGGTCGGACGCACCGGGCGCAGGCTCTGCGCGACGGCGAGCGCGACGAACGTCTGCCGCGCCCAGCACGCGAAGTTGTAGATCGAGAACGGCGCCGACGGCGGGAGCAGGACGAGCTCGGGCGGGATCGGCACCATCCGCTGCCACGGCCACTGGCCGAGCAGGGCAAGGAAGCACTTCGTGAACAGGCGCGCCTTCGGGACCCCGCCCTGGCGCTGGATGTACGCGAGCGCCTGCGGGCCGGGATCGACGCCGGCGATGCGGCACGCGACGTACGCCTCGATCGAGGTCGAGAGGTCCGGCGGGCCCTCGAACCAGATCGACCAGGTCCCGTCCTCTCGCATCCGCGCCATCAGCTCGTTCGCGATCCGCCGGTCGAAGTCGGGGGTGCGCAGGCCGAGCACGTGGTGCCAGAACAGGTGCTGGGCGGTCATCGTCACGTTCGACTCCAGCTCGCCGACCCAGATCCCGCCCGGCCGCTGCAGCTCGAGCAACCGCTTCGTGCCGCGGTCGATGGCGTCGTCGAGGGCCGTCACGGGGAGAACGTATCGAGGAGACGGCGCGCAGCCGTGCGCCCGCTGCGGACCGCGGACTCCATCGTGGCCGGCCAGCCGGTGTCGGTCCAGGTGCCGGCACGGACGACGTTCGGGCGCGAGGTGTCCGGGCCGGGCCGCTCGACGCCGGGCCGGAGCGCGAACGTCGCGTACGGCTCGCGGGAGACGCGCGACCAGAGCAGCTCCGCCTCGCCGAGCCGCTCGGTCAGCTGCGCCGCGATCCGCTCGGGCAGCTCGCGGCCGCGCACCTCGAGCAGCTCGGGGACGCCGCTCGCGACCACGGTCAGGTACTGGCCTCGCTCGGGCCGGTGGCCGGTGAGCGCGCCGCGGTCGAACACCCAGTGCGCGTCGGAGGAGAGGAACGCCGCGAGCGGCTGCGGCAGCAGCTCGCGGTCGAACCAGAGGTGGACGCTGACGATCGGCGAGTCCTCGAGTGCCGGCTCCGGCTCCCCGAGCAGGCGCGCCGACTCGCGCGGCGGCGTCGCGATCACGATCGCGTCGGCGTCGAGCTCGTCCAGCGACTCGACCTTCGCGTCGAGCCGGACGCGCCCGCCGAGCACGCGCCCCGCCGCGTCGCCGTGCATCTCGCCGAGCGGCCTGAGCGGCAGGACGAGATCGCTGTTGCGTCGCGGGCCGAGCAGCGCCGTCCGCACCGTGAAGAGCCCCGCGCCCGCGTCCGCCTCGTCGGCCGGGAGGTTCAGCGCCGGACGGACGAAGACGTCCCAGAAGCGCTCGACGGAGGCGTCGGTCTCGCCGAGTCGCCTGAGCAGCGCACCGAACGTCTCTCCCGGCCGCGACCGCGCGGAGCGCAGTCGCGTGAGTGTCAAGGGCAGCCGCAGCCGCTCTCGCAGCGTCAGGTGCGAGTAGCGCAGCACTCCCGCGAGCGACGGCTCGATCGCCGCGACGCTCCGGTCCTCGGCGACCACGGGCAGCGCGAGCCGCGTGCGCAGCACCGAGCCGCTCTCCCCGACCCGGTCGAGGAAGCGCAGGTACTCCGTGAAGCAGCCGAGCGCGATGTGCTGGCCGTTGTCGGGCGGCGGCTCCGGGTCGCCCTCGCGGGCGGGCAGCGTCTGCACCGCGCCGCCGAGCGTCGGCCGCGCCTCG
>DASZYW010000304.1:0-2785 GCA_035545195.1 Gaiellaceae bacterium | reverse complement strand
CAGGCTCGTGATCGACACGCTGCGCCTGACCGCGGAGGGAGCGAAGAAGCTCCTCGACGCGAAGGAGGTCTCCGGCCCGGAGCTCTTCGCCGCGTACCTGGACGCGATCGGCGAGCGCGACCCCGAGCTGCACTGCTACCTCCACGTCTGCGACGACCCCGGCGGCGACGGCATCCCGATCGCGGTCAAGGACGTGATCGGGACGAAGGGGATCCCGACCACCGCCGGCTCGAAGATCCTCGAGAGCTACGTCCCCGTCTACGACTCGACCGTCGTCGCGCGCCTCAAGCAGCACGGTCTGCGCATCCTCGGCAAGACGAACACGGACGAGTTCGCGATGGGCTCCTCGACGGAGAACTCGGCGTACGGGCCCTCGCACAACCCGTGGGACCCGACGCGCGTCCCGGGCGGCTCGGGCGGCGGCTCGGCGGCCGCGGTCAGCGGCGGGCTCGCGCCCTGGGCGCTCGGCTCCGACACCGGCGGCTCGATCAAGCAGCCGTCCGCCCTCTGCGGCAACGTCGGCCTGCGCCCGACCTACGGCACCGTCTCCCGCTACGGGATCGTCGCCTTCGCGTCGTCGCTCGACCAGGTCGGGCCGGTGGCACGGAACGTCCGCGACTGCGCCTACCTCTACTCGATCATCGCCGGTCGCGACCCCTGCGATTCGACCACGGTGGAGCTCCCGGAGCCGGTCGAGCTGCCCCAGGGCGACTCGCTGGCCGGCCTCCGCATCGGCGTCCCCACGGAGCTGAACGAGGCGGAGGGGATCGAGCCCGGCGTGCGCGCGGCGGTCGAGCGCGCGGTCGAGCTCTGCCGCGAGCTGGGCGCCGAGGTGGGGGAGTGCCGCCTGCCGCTCTCGGTCGAGTACGGGATGGCCTGCTACTACCTGATCGCGCCCGCGGAGGCGTCCTCGAACCTCGCGCGCTACGACGGCGTCCGCTACGGCTACCGCACACCCGATCCGGCCGACCGGCTCGAGATGTACAAGCGGACGCGCGACGAGGGCTTCGGCGACGAGCCGAAGCGCCGCATCCTCGTCGGCACCTACGCGCTCTCTGCCGGGTACTACGACGCGTTCTACGGGCAGGCGCAGAAGGTGCGGACGGTGATCAAGCGCGAGCACGACGCCGCCTTCGCCGACTTCGACGCGCTGCTCTCGCCGACCTCGCCGACCGTCGCGTTCCCGCTCGGCGCGCGCACCGCCGACCCGATCGCGATGTACCTCTCCGACCTGCTCACGATCCCGTCCTGTATGGCCGGCCTCCCGGGGCTGAACATCCCGTGCGGCCTCTCCGACGGGCTTCCCGTCGGGCTGCAGCTGATCGGCCGGCAGTTCGGCGAGAACACGCTCTTCCGGGTCGGCCACGCGCTCGAGCAGGCGATCGGCTTCGACCCCGTGCCGGAGCGGCTGCGCTGATGTTTCGCTTCGAGGATCCGGCGGCCGACTTCGTCCCTGCGGCGCAGCGCCTCTTCGGCGACCTGCGCGTGCTCGACGGGTCGCGCGCCGTCCTGGTCGGCGACACGAAGCTTCAGCTGGAGGCCGGCGAGCGCGAGCTCTGGCTGATCGAGACGCACGGCGCGCTGGAGCACCGCGTCGGCATGGTCGAGGTCGGCGACGACATCGAGGACGCACTGCGCGAAGCGAGGGAGCGGCTGCCGTGAGCGACTGGGAGGCGGTCGTCGGGCTCGAGGTGCACGCGCACCTGAAGACCCGCACCAAGATGTTCTGCCGCTGCGAGCTCGAGTACGGCGGCGGCGAGAACGCGCACACCTGCCCCGTCTGTCTCGCGCACCCCGGCGCGCTGCCCGTCCCGAACGGGAAGGCGATCGAGCAGACGATCCGGCTCGGGCTGCAGCTCGGCTGCGCGATCGCCGAGCGGGCCGAGTTCGCGCGCAAGAACTACTTCTATCCCGATCTGCCGAAGGGCTACCAGATCAGCCAGTACGAGGCGCCGCTGTGCGGCCCGGGCCGGTTCGAGCTCCCGGGCGGCCGCGCGATCGGGATCGTCCGCGCGCACCTCGAGGAGGACGCAGCGAAGACCGTCCACGCCGGCGGCGCGACCGGCCGCTCGGTCGGGGCCGACTACTCGCTCGTCGACTTCAACCGCGGCGGCACGCCGCTGCTGGAGATCGTCACCGCGCCCGACCTGCGCTCGGCCGAGGAGGCGATGTGGTTCCTGCGCCTGCTCCGCCAGACGATCGTCGAGCTCGGGATCTCCGACGCCGAGATGGAGAAGGGCACGCTCCGCGCCGACGTGAACGTCTCCGTGCGCGAGCGCGGGGAGGAGGGCTTCCGCCCGCGCTGGGAGATCAAGAACATGAACTCGTTCACCTTCATCGGCCGCGCGATCGAGGCGGCGGTGCGGCAGCAGGCCACGGCGCACGAGGCCGGCGAGGAGCTCGTCCAGTCCACGTACGACTACGACTCGGACACGGACCGGCTGACGGTGCACCGCTCGAAGGAGGAGGCGGACGACTACCGCTACTTCCCCGAGCCCGACCTCGTCCCGGTCGAGCCGCCGGCCGAGCTCGTCGAGCGGCTGCGCGCCGAGCTGCCCGAGCGGCCCGGCGACCGGATCGTCCGGCTCGGCGCGGAGCTCGGGCTCGAGAGCGCGGCCGAGCTGGTCACGACCGGAAACGAGTGGAAGGCCGAGGCGCTGGCCGCCGAGGGGGTCGAGTGGAAGGCGGCGGCCGCGATCGCGATGAACCGGGGCGACTTCCTCCCGGAGAACGCGGCCGCCCTGGCGAAGGTCGTGCAGGCGAACGTGACGCGCGAGGCGCTCGA
>DASZYW010000303.1:0-1574 GCA_035545195.1 Gaiellaceae bacterium | reverse complement strand
CTCACCGGCGCGGGTGCCTGTCGAGCCCGGAGGGATCGGCTCGACAGGCGGCGCCAGAAGCTAGGCGGCGCGCTCCAGGCGCTCCTCGACGCGGGCGCGGGCGACGATCTTCTCGCGGTCGCCGAAGCGCAGCCGGGCGCGGAGGGAGCGATGCTCGTCCCAGAGGCGGTCGAGGCGCGCGTCGAGGGCGCGGATCTCGGCCTTCACCTCGGGGTCGTACTGATAGGAGAGCCGGTGCCAGAGCTCGGTGCGCTCCTCGCTCAGGCGCTCGATCTCCTCGTGGATCTCGTTCAGTGTCCTCATGCACCTCTCAAACGCAGGAGGTGCCCCGGACATTCCGGCCGAATCCTCAGGAATATCCGAGCTCGTCGAGACGGTCTTCGTCGAGCCCGAAGTAGTGGGCGAGCTCGTGGAGGACGGTGATCCGGATCTCCTCCTCGAGCTGCGCCGGATCGGGGTACGAGTCGACGAGCGGGAGCCGGAAGACGCGGATCCGGTCCGGGAGCGAGCCCGCCCAGTCGCCGCGCTCGGGCAGCGGCACGCCCTCGTAGAGGCCGAACAGGTCGGGGTCGTCGGGGTGCTCGTCCTCGACCGAGATCTCGATGTTGCGGATCGCGTCGCGCAGCTCCTGCGGAAGCGAGGCGAGCGCCCGTTCGACGTGCTCCTCGAAGGTCACCAGGCGGGATGGCGCGGGCGGGGCGCCGGCGGCCGCTGCCGCGCGACGAGCAGGATCGTCGCGAGCCCGAAGGCGAAGCCACCGATGTGGGCGAAGACGGCGACGCCGCCGGCGGCGTTCGGCTGGACGAGCGAGAGGCCGCCGGTCCAGATCTGCAGCCCGATCCAGACGAGCAGGAACCAGAAGGCCTGAATCTCCCGGATCAGGATGATCCCGAAGAAGATCACGGTCAGGACGCGGGCGCGGGGGAGCAGGACGAAGTAGGCGCCGAGCACGCCGGCGATCGCGCCGCTCGCGCCGATGTTCGGGACGCTCGCCGCCGAGACTCCCGCGAAGTGGAGCGTCACCGCGGTCTGCGCCGCCATCGCCGCGACGCCCGCGGCGAGGTACCAGACGAGGAAGCGGACGTGACCGAGCGCGTCCTCGACGTTGTTCCCGAAGATCCAGAGGAAGAGCATGTTCCCGAGGATGTGCTCCCAGCTCGCGTGCATGAACATCCCGGTGAAGACGCCCTGCCACCAGGGCAGCGCGTGGAAGCCCGGCGGCAGGCTGCACGGCCCCTGCACCGCGCACGGGTAGAAGCCGTCCCGGAAGACGTGCACGTCGACGCCGGGGCTCCGCAGCTCCCAGAACCAGACGAGGAAGCAGGCGACGATCAGGCCGACCGTCACTACGGGGGTCGTGCGGCCGGGGACGTTGTCGCGCAGCGGCAGCATCGCGGCGCTAGTCTACGGCGCGAACCAACTTGACACGCAATCGCTCAGGTTTTATCCTGGTGATCGAATCATGTACCACGCAAGGAGGCAACAGATGGCCACGCTTGTTCGCTGGGAGCCGTTCCGCGAGCTGGCTTCGCTCCAGAACGAGATGAGCCGGTTCATGAACGGCCTGCTGGAGG
>DASZYW010000302.1:0-2536 GCA_035545195.1 Gaiellaceae bacterium | reverse complement strand
CGAGCTCGACCGTCTCTACGCGCGGAACCAGGACGAGCACCGCGCGATCCGGCAGGCCCTCCTCGCCGGGTCGGTGGCGGGTGCGGGCGAGCTCGCGCGCGAGCACGTCATGCACAGCTTCGACCTGCTCCAGACGATCCTCACGCACGTGAACGTGGCCGCTACGCGGCGATAGGTTGTCTCCCTCCAGGGGAGGCTGTTACTTCTGTGGTCTCGCAGCGATAGACCCGGTGTGACGGATCCTGTCGAGTGGGCCTTCCGGCACCACAAGACCGAGATCTACCGATACCTCCGCCGCCGGACGGGCACGCCCGAACGGGCGGAGGAGCTCACCCAGGAGGTCTTCGCCGATGCGGCCCAGGCGTTCTCGCGCCTCACGCTCGATCGTTCGCACGTCTTGGCGCTCCTCTATGCGATCGCCAAGCGTCGCGTGGTGGACGAGTCGCGCCGGTGGGCTCGCCGCGGGGAGAGCGTGCCCCTGGAGCTGGTTGCCGAGCCTGCTGCGTCGCCGGTCCCTCGATCGGACACGGCGCGCGCCGTCAAGGAAGCCGTCCTGTCCCTTCGTCCCGAGCAGCGCGAGGTGCTGGTGATGAAGCTCCTCGAAGGGCGGTCGTTCGCCGAGATCGCGAGCCGCCTGGGCACCACCGAGGGCGCGCGCAAGATGCGGCTGCGACGCGCGCTCGAGCACGTCCGGCACGAGCTCGTCGAGGTGGGGATCGAGCCTTGATCCGGCGCCGACCCGTCGACGTGTTCGCCGACCGCGAGCTCGTCGAGCTGCTCGAGGGCGATCCGAGCCTCCTCTCCGTCGCGGCTGCCGTCGCGGCGCACGCCGAGCCCGAGCGCACGCCGTGGGTCCGCCGCGGAGTCGTGACCGGCGCTGTCGTGCTCGCCGCCGCCTGTGCAGTCGTGCTCGTCGCGCCCTGGCGCGGAGGCGGCAACCCGCTCCTCGGACGCGCGCTCGGCGCCGTGGGATCCGGGCGGGTCATGCACGTGGTCGTCCGGTCGAACGACCCGCTCGACAGCGTGGTCGACGCGCGGACGGGGGCCAGCTCACCTCGTCTGGTCGAGCGGGAGATCTGGTTCGACAGCGGCCGCGACCAGATGCGCGTCGTCACCCGGCGTGGCGGCTCCACAACGTCCGACCAGACGGTAGCCGGGGTTGGCCGTGCGGGCGCGGGTCCTTCCCTCGATCCCGCGATCGTCGTGTTCGTCACGGACTTCCGGCGCGCCGTGAAGGACGGCGACGCGCGCGCAACTGGGTGGATCGAGATCGGTCGCCGTGCGGCGGAGACGTTCGAGCTCGCGCCGCCGGGCGGGCCGCGGGAGCAGGTGGCGCTCGACCGCCGGAGCGGTCGCCCGCTCGCGTTCTGGTCGGTCGGACCAGACGGCCGAGTCGCCGGGGCCCGCTGGTTGCTCACGCGTGCCTCGTCGACCGACGCGGCGTCGGCCTTCGCCCCGGCGCATCGGTCCAGCCGGGCGGCGCAGGTGGGCTCGCAGGTGGTATCGACGCGGCCGCTGACCCTCCGCCGTGCCGGCTCGCTCTGGCCTCGCACGCCCGCACTGTGGGCGCAGCGGACGATCGCCGGTCTCGCGCTCGGCGCCGTCGAGCGTCAGTGGATCCGCCGCGGGAACGGCTCGACCGGGACGGGCGTCTCGCTGCTCTACGGAGTCGTCCTCCGCGGGCGCATCGACCGGAGCCGCGCGTACCTCGTCCTGTCGGAGGCCGTGCGCCCGGAGCAGGCCTACGGCTTCCGGGCCGGCGGCCTGACGTTCAACTCGTACCCGATGCCGCAGGCCGGCTCGTACGAGCTCGCGAAGCTGCCGCAAGCAGGGAGCCGCTCGACGTGGCTCGCGCAGCTCCACCGCGGTCGCATCTTCGTCACCCTCGAGGCGTCCAGCCGCTCGCTCGTGCGGGCGGCGGTAGCGCAGCTCCAGACCATCGACGTGGAACCGACACAACGGAAGGGATGAGTCCTATGCAGAAGCGCATCCTCCTCGCACTGCTGATCGTCGTCCTCGCTGGAGCCGTGGCAGCGGCTGCGCTGGCGACCGTCTCGAGCACGACGTCGTCGGCAAGCGTGAGCTCACCGGCGACGACCACCGATCCGGGACAGCCGGCGCCCGGCGCTCCGACCGCCTACCAGCCGGGAGACTTCGTCTACACCTGCGACTGGATCGCCGCCCACCCGGCCGCCGCGAGCGCGGCCCACGTCAGCTGCGACCCGGCCATCCATCCGTGAGCCGGCTCGGGACGATCGAATGGGAGGTGGCGCCTCGCGGCTGAGCCCTCGTCGGTCGACGGTGTGGTCCATCAAGCACACCGACGGCTCGAATCAGTCGTACGGAGACCGCGAGCGCGCGGGAGGGAGTGCGCCGCACTCCCTCCCGACTACGCCCGCTCGAGCAGCACGGCGACCAGCTCGCCCGAGGCGCGGATGTGGGCCGCCATCTCGGCCCGGGCCGTCGCCGCGTCGCGCGCCTCGATGGCGGCGAGGATCCGCTGGTGCTGCTCGACGTTCTCGGCGAGCCGGTGCGA
>DASZYW010000301.1:0-3590 GCA_035545195.1 Gaiellaceae bacterium | reverse complement strand
GCGATCCGCGACCAGCTGCGCCGCAAGACCGACTGCGCCCTCTCCGAGCTGGAGAAGCGCCGCGACGGCGAGGTCGTGACCGTCGGCGGCATGGTCGGCTCGATCCGCCAGATGACGACGAAGAAGGGCGACCCGATGGCGTTCGTCGGCCTCGAGGACGTGACCGGCTCCGTCGAGGTCGTCGCCTTCAACTCCTCGTACGCGGCCGCGCGGGAGCTGCTCGTCGCGGACGCGGTGCTCGTCGTCAAGGGCCGCGTCGACCACAAGCAGCAGGGGGAGACGAAGCTCGTCGCGCTCGAGATCACGCCCTTCGAGGCGACCCCGGAACGGCGCGAGGTGCGGCTCAAGGTCGACGCGCGCAGCGCGCACGCGGGCGTCGTGCGCGAGCTGGCGACGCTCGTCAAGGACTTCCCGGGAGAGGCGCCGATCTACCTCGACCTGGTCACCTCGCTCGGCCCGAAGCTGCTCGAGCTCGGCCCGCAGTACCGCGTCCGCCCCGACGCCGACTTCTACGCGTCGGTGAAGCACCTGCTCGGCGAAGCCGCAGTTCTTTAGCGACTCCGCAGCTGCGCTTTACGAACCGCTCAAACGGGCGGCCTACTCTGCGAGCGTGCCTCGCCGCGCTCTCGTCGCCGCAACCGTCGTGCTCGCGTTCACCGCGGCGACGAGCTGCGCCTCGTCGTCGACCCTGTCGCCGTGCCGGCGGGTCAGCCTTCCTGTCTGGTCGCCGGACGGGACGCAGATCGCCTACTACGGCACGCGCTGGCCTGCGCCGAGCGGCCCCCGCAACCCGAACGACATCCTGCAGGCGCTCTGCACCGCGAACGCCGACGGGACGAACGTCCAGCCGCTCCGCTACACGGTCTGCACCGGCAAGTGCCCCGATCCGCCGGGCCAGCTCGACTGGCTGCCGAGCGGGATCCTCTACCTGCGGGACGAAGACCTCTTCCGGATCGTGCCCGGGAGCAAGCCGCAGACGGTCGCCCGGACCAACGCCGTCTCCTTCGTCACGAACCCGACCGGAACTCGCATCGCGACCGAGAAGTTCTATCCCTCCTGCCTGAGTTGCTCGGGGCCGGTGACGATCCTCGACGCTCGCTCGGGCGCCGTCGTCGGCACGGCCGGCGGGACGAAGCTCGACAACGTCGCCCCGACCCTCTCGCCGGACGGGACGAAGGTCGCCTTCGAGCGCAACGCGTCCGACGGCTCCGGGAAGACGTTCGGCATCTGGACCGCGTGGGCGAACGGCAGCCACCTGCGCCGGATCGCGAGGGTGGGCGCGAGCCCGCTGTGGTCGCCCAAGGGCGGAAAGGTCGCGTACGTCACCTCGGCGGGGACGTCGGTCGCCCTGCGCCTGATCCCGTCCGGCGGCGGCAAGAGCCGGGTCCTCGTCCCGCGCGACGTCCAGAACGTCTTCGGCTGGTCGCCCGACGGCCGGTCGATCGCCTTCGAGCTGGGCACGGGCTCGACCGGGAAGCTGGCCGTCGTCGACGTCGCAACCGGGAAGGTGCGGAGCCTGCTCCAGCTCGCCTACGCGCCGACCGCCGCCTGGTCGCCGGACTCGAGCGAGCTGGTCGCCAATACGATCCCGAGGAGCCAGAAGTGCTGGTCGACCTGGCGCGTCCCGGCCGACGGCGCGAAGCCGACCCTGATCTCGAGCTGCAACACCTAGCCGCCGGCGACGGTCTAGATTCCCGCGGTGGGCGCGGGTGACGACGGTCGGGACGGGGCTCGTCCCTTCGCCGGGGAAACGGCGACCGAACCAGTGATCGTGGCGCGGGGACTGTCGAAGGACTATGGCTCCGGCCGTGGACTGTTCGGCCTCGATCTGGAGGTCGCGCGGGGGGAGGTGTTCGGGTTCCTCGGTCCGAACGGCGCGGGCAAGTCGACGACGATGCGGCTGCTGCTCGACCTGATCAAGCCGACGTCCGGCTCGGCGTACGTGCTCGGTCTCGACGCCGGTAAGCAAAGCCTGGCGATCCGTCGTCGGGTCGGGTTCCTGCCCGGCGACTGGGCGCTGTACGCGAAGCTCACCGGCCGGGCGGTGCTCGACTACCTGGCGCAGCTCCGCGGTGGGGTCGACAAGCGGGTGCGCGATGGGCTCGTCGAGCGCTTCGACGCCGAGCTCGACAGGCCGATCCGCGAGCTCTCGACGGGCAACCGGCAGAAGCTCGGCCTCGTCCAGGCGTTCATGCACGAGCCGGAGCTGCTGATCCTCGACGAGCCGATCGCCGGCCTCGATCCGCTTGTGCAGCAGAGCTTTCACGCCCTGCTCCGCGAGGTCTGCGCGCAGGGGCGCACCGTCTTCCTCTCCTCGCACACGCTGTCGGAGGTCGAGCGGGTCACCGACCGTCTGGCGATCCTGCGTCAGGGGCGGCTGGTCGTCGTCGACTCGCTCGAGAACCTTCGCAAGGTCGCGGTGCAGCGGCTCGAGGTCGAGTTCGCCGAACCGGTCGACGCCGGCCGGTTCCGTGCGCTCGCCGGGGTCAAGGAGGTTCGGGAGAACGGGAGCACTGTGACGATCGGCTTCGAGGGATCCGCCGATCCCGTGGTCAAGGCGATCGCTGCGCACCGGGTTCTCTCGATTCGTCCCCGAGAGGACGACCTGGAGGACATCTTCCTGCGCTACTACCGGGACTCTGCGCCGTGAGTTGGCCGACGGTCCGGCTCACCTTCGGCCTGCGGCGCACCGGCACCGTGTCGGCGGCGCTCGGGCTGATCGCCGTGATGGCCGCCGTCGGTGCGCTGTTCCCCACGGTCGGGCACACGATCGGGAAGCTCGACGTCCCGACCGGTGTCGCCAACCTGCTCGGCGGCGCCGACTACGGCACGATCACGGGCTGGTTCCGCAGCGAGATCGCCGAGATCTACGGCCCGCTCGTGATCGCCGCTCTGGCGATCACCGGCGCGGCGGCCGCCACCGCCGGCGAGGAGGAGGACCGGATCCTCGCGCTCGTGCTCGCCCATCCGATCCGGCGCTCGCGCCTCCTCGTCGCCAAGGCGGCCGCGGTCGCCCTGGTCGTGGTCGCCGTCGCCCTCGCAATCTGGATCGGACTGATCGTCGGCGTCGCCGCCGGCGGCGGCGGGATCACGCTGGCGCACATGACTGCGCTCGCCGTCCAGCTCGGCTTCTTCGGGCTCGCCAGCGGGGCGGTCGCCCTGGCTCTCGGCGCCGGCACCGGCCGCCGCTCGCTCGCCGTCGGCGGCGCCGCGGCCGTTGCGATCCTCGGCTGGCTCGTCAACAGCTTCGCGCCGCTGGTCGGCGCGATCGCCTGGCTCAGATACCTCACCCTCTTCTACTACTACGCCGGCTACGACCCGCTCGCACGCGGCGTCGGCGTGTCCGGGCTGGTCGTCCTCGGACTCGTCACCCTCCTACTGGTCGCAGTCGCGGTCGTCGCCTTCGAACGCCGCGACCTGCGCAGCTAGCGCGGCTTCCGAGCCGGGGGTCGAGCCGACCCGCCGCTACCGTGGTCGCCATGGCCCGCCGGGAGGACATCCGCAACGTCGCGATCGTCGCGCACGTCGATCACGGCAAGACGACGCTCGTCGACGCGCTCCTCTGGCAGGCCGGCTCCTTCCGCGAGAAC
>DASZYW010000300.1:0-2785 GCA_035545195.1 Gaiellaceae bacterium | reverse complement strand
AAGCCGCTCGGCACCGGGCTCGTGCTGGCCGCGAAAGGCGACGTCGCCGAGGCGGCGCGCTGGATGACGACGCTGAACGCCGCCGCCGCCGAGGCGCTGCGGCCCTTCTCCCCGAACGCGGTGACCGACGTGACCGGCTTCGGGCTGCTCGGGCACGCGCACGAGATGGCGGAGCGGAGCGGCGTGCGGATCCGCGTCCGCGCCGGCGCGCTCCCGGCGCTCGACGGCGCGCTCGAGGCGGCCCGCGCAGGCGTCCGCACCGGCGGCGACCCGCGCAACCGCGACTTCGCGGCGCCGCACGTCGAGAGCGACGGCGTTCCCGACGACCTGCTCGCGCTCGCCTACGACGCGCAGACCGCGGGAGGCCTGCTCGTCTCGCTCCCGGCGGAGAAGTCGTTCTCGCTCGAGGCGGAGTTCGCGCGACGCGAGCTCTTCGTCGCCCGGATCGGCGCGGTCGAGGCTGGCGCCGGCGTCGTCCTCGAGCCGTAGCTACGCGACGCGGCGCTGCGTCCACCAGGCGGCGAACAGGACGAGCAGCACCCCGATCCCGCCGACGAGCGCGAACTCGACTCCCTGCAGGTCCCAGAAGCGGCTCGCCGGCTGGTAGATCGCGGTCATGTACGAGCGCCCGCCGGCCGGGACCGGCGCCGCGCACAGCTGTCGCGTGTGCGTGAGCAGGCCGCCCGAGGACTGGCCGCACTTGACCAGGGCGCTCGCGAGCCGGTGGCCGTGCCGGTCGCTGATGAACTGGTCGATCACGAGCGCGTGCTGGAGGTTCGGCGCTCCCGACTTGCCGAAGGCCCAGGTCGCCTTGATCGGCGCGAGCAGCCGCTGCCGCAGCCAGCTGTCCATGACGGCGCGGCCGACCACGTAGACGACGAACGCGACGAGCAGCGCCGGAACGGTGCGCCGCCAGAGCGCCCCGATCGCGACGGCGACGCCGAGGACGAAGAGCGCGTACGCGATCGGGGCGATGCCCGAGACGTCGTACGTGTTCGCGTCCATCCGTCCGTTGAGCTGGTCGAGCGGCGCCCGCGTCCACGTCGCCAGCGCGATCAGGCAGCCGGCGACCGCGACCGAGGCGGCGACACTCAGGCCGAGCTTGCCGACGACCCAGCGGCGGCGCGTGATGCTCTGCGTCCAGAGGAGCCTGTACGTGCCGTTGTCGAGGTCGAGCACGAACGGCGCCGCGAACAGGAGCGCGGCGACCGCGGGCAGCAGCGTCGCGAGCGTGAAGAGGACGTTCACGCCGCTGAACCGCGTCACGAACGCGCCGACGAGCGGGTTGCAGGGGCCGGGCTGCTCCTTGGTCGCGCCGGTGCAGGCGCTCAGGCCCTGGTGCGCGTAGACGGAGCCCATGTGGATCCCGACGGGGATCGCGATCGCCGCCAGCAGGACGAGCATGGCCGCCGCGATCGCGGTCTCGACGCGCTGCTGGCGCCAGCCGACCCAGATCATCGCGCCGCCGCCATCGCGGTCTCGGGACGCGCGACTCTGCCGCCCTGGCCGAGATACGCGAGCACGATCTCCTCCAGGTCGACCTCGTGCATCGCCCAGGCCGAGTCGTAGACGTGGCCGTTCGCGCGGACGAGCAGGGTCGTCTGGCGTTCCGTGTGGCTCTCGCGGATCACGTCGTGGACGCGCGCGACGGCGGCCGCGTCCGACCGCGGCCCGGTCAGCAGGCGGTGCGCCGCGAGGATCTCGTCGATCGGGCCGACGAGCTGCGTGCGTCCGTTGGCGAGGATGACGAGGTGGTCGCAGATCCGCTCGAGGTCGGTGACGATGTGCGACGAGAGGACGACGGTGAGCCCGCGCTCGGTCACCGCCTGCACGACGCCGGTGAGGAACTCGCGCCGCGCCAGCGGGTCGAGCGAGGCGACCGGCTCGTCGAGCAGGAGCAGCTGCGGCTGCTTCGCCAGCGCGAGCGTCAGCGCGACCTGGGCCTGCTGGCCGCCCGAGAGCGTCCCGACGCGCTGCCGGTGCGAGAGGCCGAGCTCGTCGATCCGCTCCTCCGCGACGGCGTCGTCCCAGCTCGGGTTCAGCTCGCGGCCCAGCCGGAGCGTCTCGGCGATCGTGAAGCGGCGGGGGAGCGGGTGGTCCTGCGCGACGAAGCCGACGCGCGGCAGGACGGAGAGCGGCTCCGCGCGCGGGCCGTGCCCGAGCACCTCGATGCTCCCGGTCGTCGGCTCGATCAGCCCGACCGCGAGCTGCAGCAGCGTCGTCTTCCCGGCGCCGTTCGGGCCGACGAGCGCGGTCACGGAGCCCGGTGGGATCGTGAGCGCGCAGTCCTGCAGCGCCCACGCGGAGCCGTAGCGCTTGCCGAGCCCGACCGCCTGGAGAGCAGGCCGCTCGCTCATGCGACGCGGGAGATCGTCGGCGGCCGCAGCGTGTCGGCGAACAGGGCCGCGAGGTTGTCGTCGTCGAGGCCGGCCGCCCGGGCGCGCTCGACCCAGCGCTGCAGCGAGGTGCGGAGCGCCTTGACGTCGTCCGGCGGCAGCGGCGCCTGGTCGCCCGCGACGAAGGTGCCGACGCCGCGCCTGCCTTCGACCAGGCCCTCCAGGTCGAGCTCGCGATATGCGCGCAGCACGGTGTTCGGGTTGATCGTCAGCTTTGCGACGACCTCCTTCACCGTCGGGAGCTGGTCGCCGGGGCGGAGGATCCCCAGCCGGACGGCCTGCCGCACCTGCTGCACGATCTGCAGGTAGGTCGGCACTCCGGAACGGGTCTCGAGATGAAACTCAATCATTGATTTATCTAGATAGCTAGATAAATCAATAGCGAGGCG
>DASZYW010000299.1:0-10293 GCA_035545195.1 Gaiellaceae bacterium | reverse complement strand
TTGCACCGGCTCACCGGGACCTCGCCGGCGAAGTCCGCCCGGGCGACGTAGAGGCGCTCCTCCTCCTCGGTCGAGATGTAGCCGTAGCCTTTGTCGTCGTTGAACCAGAGCATCGTCCCTTGCACAGCGCCAACTCCTCCTAGCCCACCCGGACGACGAAGAACGCGATCGCGACGTACTGACAGGCGAGCGCGACGAGCGTGAGCGCGTGGAAGACCTCGTGGTAGCCGAACACGCCGGGCACCGGGTTGGGGCGGCGGCGCGCGTACACGATCGCACCTGCAGTGTAGGCGAGGCCGCCCGCGACCAGCAGCGCGACGGCCGCCGGGCCGGCCGCTCTGGCGAGTTGAGGCATCGCCGCGACGCCGACCCAGCCGAGCGTCAGCCCGAGCACCGCCGAGAGCCACTTCGGCGAGCCGACCCAGCAGAGCTTCGCGAGGATCGCGGCGGCGGCGCCCGCCCAGACGACCGCGAGGACGACGTGCTGGAGGCTCCCGTGCAGGCTGAGCAGCCCCACCGGCGTGTACGTCCCGGCGATCAGCAGGTAGATCCCGGCGTGGTCGACGCGGCGCATCCGGAGCCGCGCGCGCGGGCTCCACGTCACCCGGTGGTAGAGCGCGCTCGCGCCGAGCATCGCCGCCGCCGAGCCTGCGAACACGGCCGCGGCCAGCAGCCGGAGACCGTCGAGCGGGACGAGGAAGGCGATCCCGACGAGGCACGCGACCGCGAAGCCGGCGAGGTGCAGGACGCCACGGAGGCGCGGACGCCCGATCGGGCTCTCCGGGGCGGTCGCAGAGCTGGCCACAGCGTCCCCTCTCTGCCGCCTGCGGCGGCGTCGGCCGAGCCAGTGTTGCACGGATCCGGCCTCACCCGCGAGTGCCGGGCCCGCACAGCGTGTAGCGTCCGCCGCCCGACGTCGGCCCACCACGGAAGGACGTTCCACGATGACGCTCGAAGGCCTGCGGCAGCGTCTCACGCGCAAGCGGCGGTGCCCGCACTGCGGGCGGCGCCTCCGGATCTTCCCGGCCCCGACCGCCTGCCCCGGCTGCGGGCGCCAGATCTACGAGGCCAGCGACCGCCGGCGCCGGTACTGAGGCCGCAGACGGGCTGCTACCCTCCGGCCACGACCGAGCGTGTACCGGATGCGCACCCTGCGCCTCCTCTGCCCGTTCTCGAGCAGCAGAGGAGGTGTAATTCAATGGCAACCGGAACCGTGAAGTGGTTCAACGCCGACAAGGGATACGGGTTCATCACCCCTGACGACGGCGGGAAGGATCTGTTCGTCCACCACAGCGCGATCCTCGGCGAGGGCTACAAGACCCTCGCGGAGAACGCGAAGGTGCAGTTCGAGGCCGCCGAGGGTGCGAAGGGCCCCGAGGCGAAGAGCGTCACGCTCGCGTCCGCCTAGCGCATCGCGGCGGCCGCCGGCCGAACGAGGTCGGCGGCCGCCGTCCCATCACCGACGAGAGGGAGGCGTATGGCAGCGAGGAATCCTCAGACGCAGGCCAAGCGGGCCCGGGAGCTCGCCGTTCGCGAGCGCCGCGACCTGAAGCGCGCCAAGAAGGCGGAGGCGGCGGCCGCGAGGCGGGCCGGCGTCGACGAGAGCGAGAACACGGATCAGCCGGGCTCCGACGAGCCCGAGACCGAGCGCGAGTAGGCCGAGGCCTAGCGGCGGAAGGCGGCGCGCGAGACCTGCGCGCCGAGCGCCCGCGCCTCCGCGAGCGTCACTCCAGGCCGGTACGCGACCACGACGACAATGCGCGCGTCGCCCCCGTGGAACGCGATTGCTGCGGTCGCGCGAAGGTCGTCCAGCCACCCGTCCTTCTCGGCGTGCGTCCAGCCGGCCGGGAAGCTCAGCAGGCTGTTCTCCGGAACGGCCAGCGAGAGATAGCCGAGCGCCGCGCGCGCCTGCGCGGGCGCGAGCTCCGTGTCCGCGGTCGCCCAGCGCTCGCCCGCTGCCGCCGACTGGAGCCGGAAGAGCGCTCGCGCCAGGTCGCGCGCGGTCGTGACGCGCGTGTGCCCGCCCACGGCCGAGGTCTTCCGCGCCTTCTTCGCCTTCGGCTTCTTCGGCTGCTCGGCGGGCGAGAGCTGGTACGGCTCCGGGAAGGTGCTGGAGAACATGCCGAGCCGGCGCAACGCGGCCTCGGTCGGCTCGCGGCCACCGACGCGCGCGAAGACGTCGTTCGCGGCGACGTTCGAGGAGAACTCGCCGATCTCCCGGAGGTCGCGGTCGATCGGCGACGCCGCCCCGAAGCCGAAGCGGCGGATGCCCTCCGCGACGAGGCCGATCTTCACCGTCGACGCCGCAGGGAGCTGGGCGTCCTCGTTCCAGCCGGCGAACGTGCCGGTGCGGAGATCCTCGACGAAGATCCCGGCCTGGCCGGGGTAGGCGGACCCGATCCGGGCGAGCGCCGCCGCGAGCGCCGGATCCTCGCGCGTCGGCAGGTGCGGCGCGACGCGCGGGAGCGTGGCGCCGCGCGCCGCGCCCGGCAGGAGCGCGACCATCGCGCCGAGCACGACCAGTGCCCTCATTGCCAGGCGAGCATACGGCGCCGTGACGGCGCGGACTAGTGGCCGGTCTCGGTCTGCGAGTCGCTGCAGCCGGCGTACGTCGAGTCGCCGTTGTAGGACGCGGTCACCGTGTGGTTGCCGCGCGACCAGTTCGAGTAGGTGAACGTCGCCTGGCCGTGGCCGTTCAGCGAGACCGTCTGCGTCGTCCCGTCGACGGTGAACGTCACCGTGCCGCTCGTCAGCGAGGTCGAGCCGTACTTCGGCGTGAAGGTGAACGTGACCGACTCACGCGAGGTCGGCGACGGGTCGCTGGTGGTCAGCGAGCCGGCGGTCGTCAGCTTCGACACGGTCTCGGTGAGCGAGCTGTTGCTGTCGCTGTACGTCGAGGTGCCGGAGTAGGTCGCCTTGATCGTGTGCGAGCCGGCCGCGAGCGACGACGTGCTGTAGGTCGCGACGCCGGCCGAGTTGACGGACGGGCTCCCGACCGTCGCGCCGTCGACCGAGAAGGTCACCGTGCCGCTCGTCATGTTCGCGCCGCCGGCCGTCACCTTGGCGGTGAACGTCACCGACTGGTTGAGGGTCGCGCTCGAGTCGCTGGAGCTGAGCGCGGTGGCCGTCGCGATCTTCGAGACCGTCAGCGACTGCGTGGCGGAGCTGGTGTCGTAGGTCGAGGTGCCGTTGTAGTCGGCCTCGACCGCGCCCGTGCCGGCCGCCGTCCAGCTCGCGGTCGTGCTCGCGACGCCCGACGGGCTCACGTTGACGGTCGCCTTGGTGACGCCGTCGACCTTGAAGGTCACCGAGCCTTCCTTCACCACGGAGCTGCCCGACTTGACCGTCGCCGTCAGCGTGACGTTCTCGCCGATCGTCGGTGTCGAGTCGCTCACCGACAGCGCCGTCGTCGAGGCGTACCTCTTCACGGTGACCGCCGCGGTGCCGGTGCTCGTGTCGTTGCTCGCGGTGCCGTTGTAGACCGCGGTGACGGTGCTGCCGCCCGTCGACGACCAGCTGGTCGTCGTTGTCGCGACGCCGGAGCCGTTCACGCCGACCGTCGCCTTGGCGGCGCCGTCGACCTTGAAGGTGACCGTTCCGTCGGTGACCGCCTTGCCGCCGGAGGTGACCGTCGCGGTCAGCGTCACGTTCGCGCCGATGACCGGCGTCGAATCGGAGACGGTGACCGCCGTCGCCGTGGCGTACTTGTTCACGGTCTGGCTCAGCGAGGCGCTCGACGCCGTCCACGGAGTCCCGCTCGCCGGCGAGTACGCGACGGCGATGGCGTGGGAGCCGGGCGCGAGCGACGCGACGGTGAAGGCGGCGCGCCCGTTCGAGTCGAGGTTGACCGACGCGACCTGCGAGCCGTCGACCGTCAGCGCGGCGCTCCCGCTCGGGGTGCCGCCGGAGCCGGAGACGGTCGTCGTGAAGGTGACGGGCTGCCCCGCGGCCGACGGGCTTCCGCTCGAGACGAGCGCGGTCGTCGTCGGCTTGACCAGCTTGTTGACGATCTGCGTCGCGTAGCCGGTCGCGCCGTCGTAGCTGGAGTCGCCGGAGTAGACGGCCGAGATCGAGTGGCTTCCCGGGCCGAGCGACGAGGTCGAGAACGTGGCGGAGCCGTGCGAGTCGACGCCGACCTGGCCGAGCGGGTTCGAGCCGTCGTAGAACTGGATCGTGCCGCCCGGAGTCGCGCCCGTGCCGGTCAGCGCCGCCGTCAACGTGACGGAGTCGCCCTCGGTCACCTGCGGCGAGTTCGTCGTGACACCGACGACGCTGCTCAGCTTCGCGCAGCTCACGGTCGTCCCGTCGTCCGAGCCCCACTGGTACAGCGTCGGGTTCGACGGCACGAAGGTGACCGTGATCCTGTGGTCGCCGCTCTCGGAGAAGGTCTGCGTGCAGTCGCCGGCGCCGTGGACGAGCGAGGCGGAGTCGAACGTCTCGCCGTTGTCGGAGCAGGAGATGACGCCGCCGGGAATGTCGCCGTCGTCGGACTTGACGTGAATCGTGAAGTGGTCGTCGTCGCCGAGGTGGACGCTCCCGTGGTCGTACCCGACGTCGATCTCGACGTGCTTGCCCTCGTGGTGGCCGTCGTCGTCGTGGCCGCCGCCGTCGCCCCCGTCACCCTTCGGGCAGCCCGAGGCGGGCGCCGGGATGATGTCGCCGTGGGCGGCGTACTGGGGGATGTCCGACTGCGGGACGACGAGCAGGACCCACGGATTCTTCTTCGATCCCGTGCGGTGGCAGATCGGGATGCCGTGGCCGTACTGGCCGCCGCCCGAGCCGCCGCAGTCGTCGTCGTCGCCGTCGTGGTCGCCGTCGTTGTGGCCGCCGTTGTGGTCGCCGTCGTTCCAGCCGCTGTCGTGGTGCGAGCCGTCGTCGCACTGGCCGCCGCCACCGCCGCCGCCGCCCGACGAACCGCCGGAGACGAGCGGCCAGCTCCACTGATCGGTGTCGCCCTCGCCGTCGGTGCACGAGACGACCACGGTGTGGTTCCCGTTCGCGAGAGTCGGCAGCGTGATCGAGAGGAGCAGCTGGTACTGGTTGCCCTTCGAGCCGCCGTTCGAGTCGACGTAGTTCTGGCCCCAGCCGGAGGTCGGGGTGACGATGACCGGGATCCCGTTGCCGTCGAGGGTCGCCGTGCCGCAGCGCCCGTCGAACGGCTTCTCGTCCAACGCGACGATCGTGATCGTCTGGCCGCTGGTGACCGTGGACCCCGCCGGCGGGTTCGGATCGGCGAGCAGCGACTCCGGGTGGCCACCGCCGTTTCCGCCGTTCGAGTTGCCGGAGCCACCGCCGCAGTGGGAGAGCGTGAAGTTGTTGTACGTCGTCACGGACGGGTTCGTCGCCGTCGCGTCGAGCAGCTGAGCGGCGGCGGGCGCGTAGACCACGAAGTGCAGGTTCGAGTGATCGACCAGGGTCGGGCCGGTGACCGCGGTGACGCCGCCCGAGAAGTGCGCGGTCACCGTCCAGCCGGTCGTCGTGCCGACGCCGTTGAGGACGAAGAGCCAGCCGACCTGCCCGGAGGGCGGGTTGAGTTCGTCGAACTTCGCCGTCGGCGTCTTGCACTGCCCGCCCCAGACATTCTCGGAGCCGAGGCCCGTCCAGGGCACCGTCGTGCCGGTGGCGCCACCGCTGCCAGGCGTGACGAGCGGCCAGCTCCACTGATCGGTGTCGCCCTCACCGTCGATGCACGTCACGACGACGGTGTGGTTGCCGCTCGCGAGCGCGGACGGCAGCGTCATCGTCAGCAGCAGCTGGTACTGCGAGCCCTTGGACCCGCCGAAGTTGTCGACGTAGTTGGCCGGCTTGCCCGAGGTCGCGCTCACCGAGACCGGGAGCGGCGCGCCGTCGAGCGTCGCGGTACCGCAGCGACCGTCGAACGGCTTCTCGTCCATCGCGACGATCGTGAGCACCTGGCCGGGCGTGACCTTGGAGCCGGGGGCCGGGTTGGGATCGGCGAGCAGCGACTCGGCGTGCCCTTGGCCGCCGTTGTGCGAACCGCCGTCGTCACCGCCGCCACCACCGCCGCCGTAGCCGTTCTTGCAGGTCGTCCCCCAGGTCCAGGTGTCGTAGTCGCCGTCCCCGTCGTGGACGGTGACGACGATCGAGTGCGTGCCGCTCGAAAGCGTGCCGGGGAGCGTGAAGGTGATCAGGATCTGGTACTTGGCCGACTTCGATCCGCCCGCGTCGTGCACGTAGTGCGCGGGCTGGCCGGAGGTCGAGGTGATCGTCGCGGACAGCGAGGTTCCGTCGAGCGTGACCGAGGCGCTCGAGCCGGTGAACGGCTGCTCGTCCATCGCGACGATCGAGAGCGTCTGCCCGGGGGCGATGACGCCCGAGGCCGGGTTCGCGTCCGCGAGCAGCGACTCCTGGGTCTCCTTCTGGCCGTAGCCGTGATCGGGTCCGTCCGTGTGACCGGGCGAAGACGTGCTCTGCCAGGCGGACGACGTCGTGCTTCCGATGGCGTCGATGCACGCGGAGACGTAGCCCGGCGCGCCGAGTGCGAGCGCGGCCGCGGCGACGATCGCCGTGACGAGCGAGGCGAGGCCCATCCGGTAGCGCGTCTGCTCGACCTGGTCACGCAGCGCGGTCGACCCGACGCGCGCGAGGATGGTCGCCACGAACTCGTCGCGAGGGACAGCGCGGAGCGCGCGCAGCTGGCCTTCGATGGCCGCAGAACGACGAAAGATGTGCCGCATCACTAAGGAGTACTCCGGAAAGCCCCGATTCCTTACGGGCCCGGCTCAGTCGGCAGGCCGAGCGAGCCTCCGATCGCGGCGATCTCGGCGCTGTGCGGATTGAGCGCGAGAGCGCGCTGCGCGGCGTGGAGCTTCTCGGACGGGCTCGCGCCGGCAAGCGCGAGGTCGAGCCAGAGGCGCCAGTCGTCACCGTCCTTGGCGAGCGCGCTCCGGAAGGTCGCCCGCGCCCCGGCGAGATCGCCGCTCTGGAGCTGTGCCTCGCCCAGGAGCCGCAAGGGCTCCGAGGACCACGGCTCGAGGCGCCGCGCGTGGCGCGCCGACGCGATCGCCGCCGCGGTCTGGTCCTGCGACGCGAGCTTGCCGGTGCGCGTGACCGCTCGATTCGCAACGAGTGTCTCGACCGAGATCGCGGCGATCGCGAGCAGGACGAGTGCGGTCGCGTAGACGGCCCGGCGGGGGAGCGTGCGCGGCTCCGCCCGGTCGCGCGCGGTCGCGAGGATGCCCGCACCGAGCAGCACTGCGACGAGCGCGACTCCCGGGAGCTGCCAATCCCAGTCGACGAAGGCGTGCACGAGGAATGCGGCGTACACCGCCCCTGCGGCTCCGACCGCCAAGGTGCGCCGGGCGCGCCATGCGGCGACGAGCGGGGCGAGCAGCGCGCCGAGCAGGAGCGCGAGCCCGGGCACTCCCAGCTCGGCGAGCGTCTCGGCGTAGAGGTTGTGCGCGTTCACCGCCTGGCTCGCCGTGGGACGGTCCTGGAGCCACCAGCGCTGGTAGGTGCCTGCGCCCGAGCCGCGCAGCGGGTGCTGCCGGAAGTCGGTCCACGCCACCCGCCACAGGTCGACGCGGCCCGTCCCCGAGAAGCTGAACAGCCGCTGGTTGAGGTCGTTGCTCCCGACGCCTCCCTCCCGCGCCGTGAAGGAGCTCCATGCCTTCCGCACGACGGCGGACGGCGAGCCGTAGTGGCTGCTGAGCACGGCGATCGCCGCAACCGCGGCGGCGGCGGCCGCTCCTGCGAGCACGAGGTTGGCGAGCCGGCGCACGCGCTCCGACGGCGCGGCGAGACGGCGCCCGGCCTCAGCGGCCGCGAGGCCGACGACGGCGGCGACGATCAGGAACGGCAGCACGAAGCGGACGAGGTGCGCGCCGTCCACCGACGCCTGAGCGGCCGTCGCGTTGCGCGACGTGAGCGATGCGACATTCGACGCGTGCACGACCGAGACCGCGGCCGGCCCGGCGAGCGCGGCCATCGCGAGCGCCGCCCGGATGCGGTTCTCCTCCAGCGCCAGCAGGACGACGATCCCGACCCCGAGGGCGAGGTAGCCGCCGCGGCTGAAGGTGAAGTAGAGCGCGAGCGCGACCGGCACGACGGAGGCGCCTGCGAGCGCCGCCACGACCCGCGACCGGCTCGTCGCAACGACCCCGACCGCGGAGAGGAGCGTCAACGCCGCGAGTAGGCCGAGCCCGTTCCAGTAGCCGATCGGCTCCTCCAAGCGGTTGCCCGCTAGAGCGAGCGGCGCCGGGAAGCGGTCCGGGTAGAGCCGAGTCAGGAGCGCGTACGAGGAGACGAGCGCGCCGCCACCCCAGACGCTCGCGAGCAGGCGCGGAAGCCCGCCGCCGCCGACGGTGGCGAGCACCGCGACGAGCGCGGTGAGGTAGATGAGGACGCGCTCGAACGAGAGCACGCTCGAGCCGGCGTCGCCGCTCCAGGTGGCGGAGAGCAGCGTCCAGAGCGCGAACAGCCCCAGCGACCCGACGGCGACGACCTCCAGGCGCGAGAACTCGACGCGGGCGCGGACGAGGACGGCGACCGCACCGAGCCACGCGAGCGCGAGCGAGATCCACCCCCACGAGGTCGCGTCCCAGCCGCCGTCCGCGGACGCGACCGGCGTGACGAGCGCGAGTCCGAGCAGCGCGGCGGGCAACTCCGCCGGGAGCGGCAGATTCCGCGCCCGCTCGTAGAGGGGGCGCGCGAAGGCGGCGGGGGTCGCCATGGCCGGCTCACCGTAGCGCGGGGGTCGGGCTGCGAAAAGATGCGCCGGTGATCCTCGCCGTCGACCAGGGCACGACCGGGACGACCTGCCTCGTCGTCGGCGACCGGCTCGAGGTGCTGGGACGCGCGACGACGCCGGTGCGGGTGCGCACTCCCCGCCCGGGCTGGGTCGAGCAGGATCCCGAGGAGCTCTGGCGGTCGGTCGAGAGCGCCGGGGCGGCCGCGCTCGCGGACGCCGGCGTCGCACCGGGCGAGATCGCGGCGATCGGGATCGCGAACCAGCGCGAGACGACGGTCGTCTGGGAGCGGGCGTCCGGGCGGCCGGTCGGGCCGGCGATCGTCTGGCAGGACCGGCGGACGGCCGCGCGCTGCGCCGAGCTGCCGGCGAACGAGATCCGGGCGGCGACCGGACTCACTCCCGACCCGTACTTCTCGGCCACGAAGCTCGAGTGGATCCTGCGCGAGCGGGGCGGCGCGGCCGGGCTCCTCTTCGGGACCGTCGACGCCTGGCTGCTCTGGCGACTGACCGGCGGCGCCGTGCACGCGACCGACGTCTCGAACGCGTCGCGGACGATGCTCCTCGACCTGCGCACGCTCGACTGGAGCGACGAGCTGCTCGACCTGTTCGGCGTCCCGCGCGAGCTGCTGCCGGAGGTGCGCGCCTCGGCCGAGGTGCTCGGCGAGGGCGCGCTCGGGGAGATCCGCGCGCCGGTCGCGGCGCTCGCCGGCGACCAGCAGGCGTCGCTCTACGGGCACGGGTGCCTCGCCCCTGGCGAGACGAAGGCGACCTTCGGCACGGGCGCCTTCGTGCTCTCGGCGAGCGGCGGCGACTGCTCCGAGCCGCCGCACGGGCTCGTGCGCACCGCCGCCGCCGTGCCGGCCGGCGCGGCGCCGCGCTACGCGCTCGAAGGCTCGATCTTCGTCGCCGGCGCCGCGGTGCAGTGGCTCCGCGACGGCCTCGGCCTGCTCGCGGACGCCGCCGAGAGCGAGGCGCTCGCACGCTCGGTCGAGTCGACGGAGGGCGTCCACTTCGTGCCTGCGCTCGCCGGGCTCGGCTCACCGCACTGGGCGCCGCAGGCGCGCGGGCTCGTCTCGGGGCTCTCGCTCGGGACGCGGCGCGAGCACCTCGTCCGCGCGGCGCTCGAGGCGATCGCCTTCCAGACGAGGGACGTCCTCGACGAGCTGCCGGAGCGACCGGGCGTGCTGCGCGTCGACGGCGGCGTGACCGCGAACGGGTTCCTGACGCAGTTCCTCGCCGACGTGTGCGAGACGCCGGTCGAAGTCGCGGCCGAGCGGGAGACGACGGCGCTCGGCGCCGCGGCGCTCGCCGGCGTCGCGACCGGGCGCTGGAGCGAGGACGAGCTCGCGTCCTACCGGCGCCCGGCGGCCCGGCTCGAGCCGTCGCGCTCAGCCGCCGAGGTCGAAGCGCTCCTGCGCGGCTGGCGGGCGGCCGTTCGCAGCGTCCTCGCCTGAGCGCCGGCTGAGCACGAAGCCGCCGACGACGGCGAGCACGATCTCGACGACGGTGATCGCCACGCGGTTGAGGGCCACCGCGCTGAGGGCGTGCGGCGCGGAGGCGATCGCGAGCATCACGCCGTACAT
>DASZYW010000298.1:0-1752 GCA_035545195.1 Gaiellaceae bacterium | reverse complement strand
GCATCGCAGCGGTGCTCGCGCGCGCCGCCGCCGCCCTGCGGCCCGGGGCGCCGCTGCTGATCGTGGTCAACGACCGCCGCACCCTGTACCCCGAGATCCTCGGCCGCGCAGGGCTCGTTCTCGAACACCGTCTCCGCCGCCACGTGAACCGCCGTACGGGCCGCCGAGCCGGGGAGTACTACGAGGACGTCCTGGTCGCCCGGGCCGCGTAGCCGCCCTCAGGACGCGTCCGAAACGGGCAATCGCCCCACACCCCCACCCAGGGTGGGGCCGTGCTCCCCTCCGCCCTCGGAATCGACGATATCGGCGAACCCGTCACGGCGGGGTGGAGGCTTCGTCACGAGAGGCTCGCCACGTCGTCACGGGCGCGCGTAAGCCGCCGGGGAGTCGCGAGGAATGCGTCACGGTCGCCGTCCTAGCGTCGAGTCGTGCTTGCGCGCGCGGTCACCCACGCCCTCGTCGGACTCGAGCCGCGGCGGGTCGACGTCGAGGCGCACGTCCGCGACGGACTGCCCGGGTTCGCGATCGTCGGGTTGGCCGACAAGGCGTGTCAGGAGGCCCGCGAACGTGTCCGGAGCGGCATAGCCGCCGCCGAGCTGGACTTCCCGGACGGCCGGATCACCGTCAATCTCGCGCCGGCCGAGCTCCGCAAGGAGGGCTCCGGCTTCGACCTGCCGATCGCGCTCGCGGTGCTCGCCGCGTCGCGGCAGCTCCCGCGCGCCGAGCTCGACCGGCACGCGGCCGTCGGCGAGCTCGCGCTCGACGGACGTCTGCGGCGCGTCGGCGGCGTCCTCGCGGTGGCCGAAGGAGCCCGGCGCATGGGGATCGAGAAGCTGCTCTGCCCGCCCGAGTCGGCGGTCGAGGCCGCGCTCGCCGGCGTCGAGCCGGTGCCGGTCAGGCATCTCGCCGACGCGGTCGCGTACCTGCGCGGCGAGCTCGAGCCCGACCCGGTGCTGCCGGCGCGCGCGCAGGAGCCGACCCAGGTCCCCGACCTCGCGGACGTCCGCGGCCAGGAACGCGCTCGCCGCGCGCTCGAGATCGCCGCCGCCGGCGGGCACAACCTGCTCCTCGGCGGGCCCCCGGGAACCGGCAAGACGATGCTCGCGCGGAGGCTGCCCGGGATCCTGCCGCCGCTGACACCCGAGGCGGCGCTGGAGGTGACCCGCATCCACTCGGTCGCCGGCCTCCTGCCGGCCGAGCACCCGCTGATCGAGACACCGCCGTTCCGGGCGCCGCATCACAGCGCCTCCACCGCCGCAATCGTCGGCGGCGGCCCGGGACTCCGGCCGGGCGAAGCGAGCCTCGCGCACCGCGGCGTCCTCCTCCTCGACGAGCTCGCCGAGTTCGCGCGACCGTCTCTCGAGGCGCTCCGCCAGCCCCTCGAGGACGGCGTCGTCTCGATAGCCCGTGCCGCCGGACGGGTCGTCTTCCCGGCGCAGTTCGAGCTTGTCGCGACGATCAACCTTACGCTCGGACACGACGCTCGCCGTGCTGTTCGAGCCGATCCTCGTGGAGGTGGCGTAGGCCGAAGGCTTGACGTGAGCATCGCGACAAGCAGCCAGCGGTCCGGCTCGTCGCTACACCCGGTGCGTGCTATTCGGGGACGGCGGCGGGAACCCGCCCTGCGCCATTCGTGAGTGTTCGCGCCTTTCGGCGCTACGCCGTGTGCCTTGAAGCGCTCCTGCGATCCGATGCGTCTCGGGGGCTTAGGGGCAGCCCCCGAACCCCCGCCCTGCCGCCGCGAAGCGGCGG
>DASZYW010000297.1:0-1828 GCA_035545195.1 Gaiellaceae bacterium | reverse complement strand
GTTCCGCCTCCTTTGCCCGGCAGCTGCGCCTCAGACAGGCAGGCGTCGCGAGCCGCGCCCGCGCCTGTCGGGCACGGCGCGAAAACCACTACCGTGCGTGCGTGATCGAGGCGTTCGGCGATTCCGGTCGCGACGGCTGCTGGGCGGCCGTGCGCCTGCGCGTCGAGGGCGACCGGATCGTCGAGGCGGACGCGCCCGGCCTCGACCGCGACCTCGCCGGCCTGACGCTGCTCGAGGCGGCCGCGGTCGGAGGGGAGACGCTGGCCGTGGATGCGCTCGCGAACGCGCTCGGCCCGCTCTTCCGCGCGGCGCCGGCGCCCGGCCGCGTGGCGGTCGCGATGAGCGGCGGCGTCGACAGCGCCGTGGCGCTGCTGCGCTCGCTCCCGAACGCGGTCGGCGTGACGCTCCGCCTCTGGCTCGATCCCGACGGCCCCGACGCCGAGCGCGCCTGCTGCTCGCCGGACGCCGTGCTCGCGGCGCGCGAGACCTGCCACCGGCTCGGCGTCCCGCACGTGACGCTCGACCTGCGCGAGCAGTTCCGGCGCGCCGTCGTGACGCCGGTCGTGCGCGGCTACGCGCGCGGCGAGACCCCGAACCCCTGCATGCGCTGCAACGGCGCCTTCCGCTTCGCCGAACTGCTGCGCTTCGCGCGCGACGCCGGCTGCGAGCGGCTCGCCACCGGCCACTACGCGCGCATCGTCGAGCGCGACGGCGGCCTCCTGCTCGCCCGCGGCGCCGACGCGCGCAAGGACCAGTCGTACATGCTCGCCGCACTCGACCCGGGACTCCTCGGCAGGCTCTGGTTCCCGCTCGGGGAGCAGGACAAGGAGGCGACGCGCGCGGAGGCCGAGCGCGCCGGGCTCGCGGCCGCGCGCCGCGGCGAGAGCCAGGAGGCCTGCTTCCTCGCCGGCGACGACTACCGCGCGTTCCTCGTCCGCCACGGCCTCGCCGCCGAGCCGGGAGCGGTGCTCGCCGAGAGCGGGGAGGAGCTCGGGCGTCACGACGGCTACTGGCGCTTCACGCCCGGCCAGCGGCGCGGGCTCGGCGTCGCGTCGCCGGAGCCGCTCTACGTGCTCGAGACCCACGCGTCGGCCAACACCGTCGTCGTCGGCCCGCGGGCCGCGCTCGCGCGCCGGACCGTCGCCGCCCGCGGACGCGTGTACGCCGACGTCGAGCGGGTCGAGGCCAAGCTGCGCTACCGCTCGCCCGCCGTGCCCGCCCGCGTCGTGCCCACGCCGCGCGGCTTCCGGCTCCAGCTGGACGAGCCCGCGTACGGCGTCGCGCCGGGCCAGGCGGCCGTTCTCTACGACGGCGACACCGTCGTCGGGTGCGGGACCGTGACTTCGGTCCGCAATTAGGATGGGGCTCGGATGCTCGTCGCCGCATTCACCTGGGGGGATCTCTGGCGACTCGCGCTCGCGATCTTCCTCCTCGCCGTCGGTCTCTCCCTGGCGTGGCTGCTCGTGCGCCTGGGCGGAACCGTCGGACGCCTATCTGCGTTGATCAAGGGGACCGAGCAGGCGCTCGTGCCCGTGATCGAGAAGGTCGGAGGCAGCGTGGATCGAGTCAATGGGCAGCTCGACAAGGTCGATCGCATGACGGACAGCGCCGTCGACGCGGTCGAGGGAGTCGACCATGCGGTGCGGGGGATCACCCGGACCGTCACTCGTCCCGTGCAGAAGGTCTCCGGCTTCGCGGCCGGCGTCAGCTACGGCGCCGCCGACTTCAAGACGCGCCGCGACTGGCGGCATGCGGTGCAGGCGGGCAAGGAGGCCGCGGCTCGGCGGGAGGTCGACCTCACCGAGGAGCTGCGCGACGCGGGCCGGGG
>DASZYW010000296.1:0-5368 GCA_035545195.1 Gaiellaceae bacterium | reverse complement strand
AGACGATCTGCAGCTCCCCGCCCCGGTGCGCCGCGGTCCCGTGCAGGCGCGCCAGCGAGAGCAGCCGGATCTTCCCGTCCTTGCCGCCCTGCGCGATCAGCCGCGAGGTGAGGTAGACGGGCGAGGTGGAGCCGAGGTCGAGGTCGGTCGAGTTCAGCTGCTCGGTGTCGGTCGGCGTGTAGTTCCCGACGAGGCGCCCGCCGGAGGAGAGCTCGACGACGGCGTCGCCCCAGTTCGTCCGGCCGTCCCACGGCGCGTTGCCCGTCGCCACGAGCAGGTCGCCGCTCCCCGGCACGACCACGGCGCCCGCCCGGCCCCAGATCGCCGAGTCGCTGGCTGGGCACGTCGGCGGCGAGATCAGGTTCGTCCGGTCGGAGCAGAGCGAGTTCCAGACGTGGAGGATGCGTCCGGTCCGCCCGGAGAGCACGACCACGTGGCCCTGGTACGGCGGCGCGTCGCCGATGTAGCCGCCGGTGGTCGCGAACACGTCGCCGTTCGCCTCGTTGAGCGAGGCGGCGATCTTCTCCCGCGCGGGCAGCAGCGTGATCGTGCGCCGCCACACGACGTGGCCGTTCGCGACGGAGAGCTTCTGGATCTTCCCGTCCGGCGACGCGGCGTAGAGGAAGGCGCGGCTCGGGTCGGCGACCGGCGAGGCCGTCGTGATCTGCGAGCTCCCGGCCCAGCTCGAGTAGCGGGGCGGCGTCCAGCGCCAGAGGATCGCGCCGGACGAGGCGTCGATCGCGAGCGTGATCCCGTACGTCGTCGTGACGAAGAACGCGTCGTGCGTCCTCCCCTTGATCGTGACGCCGTGGAGGTAGATCGCGGACGAGTCGACGGTGCCTGGGAGCTGCACCTGCTGCCTCGCCAGCTTGCCGACCGCGGACGCGGCGATTCCGTACGGCGAGTCGTTCGAGCGGCGCGCGTCCCAGCCGAACCGCGTCCAGTCGTGCCCGGTGGCGGAGGCGCCGGCGCCTGCGCAGGAGGCGGCGACGAGGCTCGCGAGGACGGCGACGAGCGCGACTCTCATGGCGAGGAGCTGCCCGCTCAGACGCGCAGCAACACCTTGCGGAGCTCGTCCTCCTTGCCCGGCTCGAGGATCGCGAGCACCTGGTCGCCGGCCTCGAGCATCGTCGAGCCGACGGCGATCTCCGCACGGCCGCCGCGCATCACCGAGATCAGGCGCGAGCCCTCCGGCAGCGAGAGCGCCTCGACGCGCTTCCCGGCCACCGGCGAGTCGCGGTCGATCTGCACCTCGACGATCTCGAGGTTCTCGCGGCGCAGCTCGAGCAGGTGGATCAGCGCGTGCTCGGGCACCTCGTGCTCGACGAGCGCCATGATCGAGGAGGTCGCGCAGATCGTCGGCGCGATCCCGAGCAGGTCGAAGTGCGCCTGGTTGCGCGGGTCGTTGACGCGGGCGATCACCTTCGGGACGCCGTACTTCTCCCGTGCGATCTGGCAGATGACCATGTTGTCCTCGTCGTCGCCGGTGAGCGCGAGCACGATGTCCGGCGGGCGCGCGATGCCTGCGCGCTCGAGCACGAACAGCTCGGTCGCGTCGCCGCGCTGCACCTGGTGCTCGAACTCGTCTTCGAGCCGCTCGAAGCGGTCGCGGCGCTGCTCGACGAGCGTGACCTCGTGGCCGAGCCGGATCAGCGAGCGGGCGACGTTGGCGCCGACCTTGCCGCCGCCGGCGACGATCACGTACATCAGGCAGACGCCTTCGCGGCCGGGATCTCGCAGGCGCGGACGGCGTCCATCAGGTTGTCGATCGCGACGCGCGTCGGGCAGACGGTGCGCAGGCCGCGCTCGGCGTAGAACTTCGCGCGCGCCGGGTCGAGCAGGCGGACGACGACGCACTGGATGTCGAAGCGCTTCTGCGCCACCTGGCCGATCACGATGTTGGTGTTGTCGCCGTCCGTCGCGACCACGACAGCGTCCGCGTCCTCGATCCCGGCGGCGCGGAGCAGGTCGGCGTCCATCCCGTGCCCGACGAGGAACGTGCCGGGCCAGTGCTCGCCCAGCCGCGAGAGCGCGTCCTCGTTCTCGTCGACGACGGTGACGTCCCAGCCCTCGCGGTTCAGCTCGAGAGCGACGGACGAGCCGACGCGGCCGCAGCCGATGACCAGTGCCTTGAGCACGCGCGCAGCGTAGCTCGCCGCCCTAGGCGGGAGCTTCCTCGAGGACGCCTTGCGGGAACGCGACGATCAGCACCTCGGCGTCGGCCTTGCGCAGGACGTGGTCGACGGTCGGCGAGAAGAAGCGCGACTGGCGCCGCCAGCGCGGCGACGAGCCGAGCACGATCAGGTCCGCACCGCTCTCGGCGGCGGCGTCGACGATCGCCTCGCCGATCGAGCGCGCGCGGACGGTCCGTCCCTCGACGAGCACGCCGTTGTCGGCGCCGAGCGCCGCCGCCTCCGCGAGCGAGGCCGCCGCGCGCTCCTCCTCGTCGAAGAGCTCCGCGTCGAGCGGCTGGTCGAGCGGGACGGGGATCACGTGCAGCGCCTCGACCGACGCGCCGCGCTCCTTGGCGAGCTTGACCGCGGTCGCGACCATCTCCTCGCCGATCTCGCCGAGCTTCATGGGGACGAGGATCTTCGAGAAGCGCGCCTCCGGCAGCTCCTGCTCGTCGGCGGGCGCGACGTGCTCGAGCAGGCCCTCGCCGTGCGAGCGGCGCACGAGCAGGTAGACGACGACGCCGCCCGCGAGCCAGGCCGGGCCGCCGTAGCGGGCGCCGATGTGGGTCACCATCGCGGCGACGAACACGGCCGCGGTGGCGAATGCGCCGAGCACGGCCGGGAGCGGGATCGTCGCGCCGTGGATCCGGACTCCGCCCGGGACGGTGAACGGGCGCCGCAGCTCCGGCTTCTTGACGCGGAGCGCGACGACCGCGAGCTGCGCGGCGGTGAACGCGAGCAGAACGCCGAAGCTGAAGAGGCTGGCGAGGAACGAGACCGGGTTGGTCAGGAAGGCGGTGCCGGCGAGCAGCGCGATCGCGATCCCGGTCGACGCGATCACCGCCCACGGCGAGACGAGCGTGCGCCGGTGCAGGCGGCCGAACGCGCGCGGCAGCTGGCCGTGCTCGCCGAGCGAGTACGCGAGCCGCCCGAAGCCGGACACCGAGGTCGTCGCGGCGGCGAGCAGGATCAGCGCGCCGGTGAGGCCGACGTAGACGCGGAGCACGTCCGCGAAGCCGTGCAGCTGCGGCTTGAGCGCGTAGACGATCCCCATCAGGGGCGCGCGCTGCCAGTCGGTGCCGAGCTCCGTCGTCCCGTGCGGCGCCGGGTAGGCGGAGAGGCCGATCAGCGCGATCAGGACGGTGATCAGGACGACGCCGCCGATCGCGGTGAAGAGACTCCGCGGCAGGTCGCGGCCCGGGCGGCGCGTCTCCTCCGCGAGGTTGGCCACCGTCTCGAGGCCGGTGTAGGCGAGCATCGCGAGCGGCAGCGCGAACGCGATCTCGTGCCAGGACGGCTGCGTGCCGAGGCTCAGCCCGCGCGTGAGCGCCGACGGCGAGAAGAGGAAGACGAACCCGAACGCCACCAGCAGGAGCTGGGTGACGAGGTCGAGGACCGGCACGGCGATCCCCAGCGAGTAGAGCTTCGTGCGCCGGACGAGCCGCGAGAGGCCGATCGCCGCGATCAGCGAGCAGCCGACGATCACGTCGCCCGGATGGCGCGCGATCGAGTGGACGCCGATCGCAAGCCCGAGGTAGTGCGGGAAGAAGAGCGCGGAGAGCGCGATCACGATCAGGTAGTCGAGGAAGAGCACCCAGCCGGTGAGGAAGCCGGCGAAGTCGTTGAAGGCCACCCGCACGAAGGTCGCGGCGCCGCCGGTCTCGCGGATCGCTGTCGTCCCCTCCGCGTAGGAGAGCGCGACGACGATGAACAGGATCCCGACGACGCCGAGCACCACCGGGGTGAGCCCGAGCGCGTGCAGCGCGACGATCCCCAGCGCGAAGTAGAGCGAGGAGGCGATCTCGCCGTACGCGACCGAGGCGAGCGCCGGAGCGTCGAGGACTCGCTGCAGCTGCGGGAGCTTGCGGGCCATGAGGCCCCGAGGTTATCTCCGGCGCGCGAGATAGATGCGCCCGACACCGAGCGCGAGGAAGAGCAGCCCGAGCAGGTAGCCGACCGAGCCTCCCCCCGCCTGGGCGGTGCGGATCACGAGCGCGAGGCCGAGCGCGATCGAGATCAGCCCGAACGCGAGCGTGGTGAGGCGGTAGAAGCTCACGCGACCGCGGCGCTCTGCGCGGCCACCATCACGCGGCACGGCGCGTTGCGGAGCACGAAGTCGACGGTGTCGCCGAAGATCCGCCGCCGCCCCGCGTGCAGCCGGATGCGCCGCGGCCCGCCCATGACGATGATCTCCGAGCCGCGGCGGGTCGCCTCGTCGACGACCGCGCGGCCGACGTTCCGAGTGCGCGCGAGGCGCTCGATCACGCGCACCCCGTAGGCGTCGCCGATCGCCCGCGCCTCGTCGAGCTGCCGGTTCGCCTCCTCCACCTGCTCCGGCAGGTATGCGTCGAGCGGCAGCTCCAGCGGCACCTCGATGGCGGTGAACGCGACGATCGACGCGCGCCGCTCGGCCGCGAGCCGGCACGCGAGGTCCATCGCCTCGTCCGAGGCGTAGCCGAACGCGATCGGCACCAGGATCGTGCGGTACTCGAGCGCCGCGGCCGGCCCGATCTCCACCGGCGCGCGCACCGTCTGCGCGAGCGGGACCCGCAGCACCCGCCGCCGGTAGACGAGGTAGACCGCGAAGCCGAACGCGAGCCAGCCGAGGCCCGCGTAGCGCGTGCTCGGGTACTGCACGACGACGTCGACCCACGAGAGGAACGTCCCGAGCCCGCCGACGATCGCGAACAGCGGCCAGTCGACGCCGCGCCAGCGCAGGTTGGGCCGCGAGCGGAAGGCGAGCTCCTCCCCGCTCTTCTTCCGGCGCAGCTGGATCACCGCCGCGTGGGCGACGGTGAACGAGAGCATCGCCCCGAACGAGTACATCGTCGAGAGGAAGTTCGTCTTCCCCGGCAGGAGCACGAGGATCGAGACGAAGCCCGCGAAGACGATCAGGGACAGCCACGGCGTCTTGAACTTCGGGTGAAGGCGCCGGAACATCGACGGGAGCTGGCGATAGCCGGCCATCGCGTACGTGATCCGGGAGGCGCCGATCACCCCGGCGTTCGTCGCGATGAAGAGGATCGTCGCGGCGAGCAGGCCGACGTAGACCTTGATCACCGAGAGCAGCGTCCCGCCGATGCCGATGTGCTCGACGAGGCCGAGCACGGGGTCGTTCGCGAAGCCGCCCTTCTCCGGTCCCAGCCCGAGCACGGTCTGGTAGTGGCCGCCGACGAGGTGTACCGGCATCGCCG
>DASZYW010000295.1:0-20821 GCA_035545195.1 Gaiellaceae bacterium | reverse complement strand
GTTGATCAGGAAGGTCGGGACGCGGCCGTCCATCGTCTGCAGGCCGTAGACCTCCGCCCGGTCGGGGAGACCGTCGAGGAACCGCTGCCCGAGCTCCGCCTCGTACGCGGCGATCGCCTCCATGCCGCCGATCGACTCGAGGTACGCGATCGTCGCCGAGAAGCCGGCCAGCAGCTCGTACGGCGCCGTGCCCGGCTCGAACCTCCGGCCGACCGGCTCCGACTGCGCCGGGCGCGCCTTGTACGGGCGCCACGACTCGAGCAGCTCGTGCCGCCCGTACGCGAGCCCGAGGTGCGGCCCGCAGAACTTGTACGCCGAGCAGATGAAGACGTCGCAGCCGAGCGCCTGCACGTCCACCGGCACGTGCGCCGCGTACTGGACGGCGTCCACCCAGCAGAGCGCGCCCGCCTCGTGCGCGAGCTCCGAGACGCGCGCCACGTCGACGATCGTCCCGACGGCGTTCGAGGAGGCGACGCACGCGACCACGCGCACCCGCTCGTCCAGGCGCCGCGCCAGGTCGTCGTAGTCCAGCCGGAGATCGGGCGTGACGTCGATCCACTCGACCTCGAAGCCGCGGTCGGCCGCGAGCTCGACCCACGGTGCGACGCCGCCGTCGTGGTCGAGCCGCGACACGAGGATCCGGTCGCCCTCCCGCCAGTCCCGCGCCGCCGTGCGTGAGAGCGCGAAGTCCAGCACGGTCATGTTCTGGCCGAAGACGACGTCGTCCGCCGAGCAGTTGAGGAAGCGCGCCGCGTCGTCGCGCGCGCCCCACATAATCGCCTCGACCCGCTTGCTCGTCTCGTAGTGGGCGCCGATGTTCGCCGACGCCTCGCGCATGGAGCGCGCGATCGCCTCCGCCACCTCGTCGGGCACCTGCGAGCCGCCCGGCGCGTCGAGGAAGACGAAGCCGCCGGGATCGCGCAGTGAGGAGAAGCGCGCGCGCACCGCCCCCACGTCCAGTAGCGTCGCGGCCATGGGGCGAATCTACCTGGGCTGCGGCAACTTCGGCGGCATCGGCTCGGCGCCCGCGTTCTTCGGCCGGGGCGAGACGCAGGAGCAGGCGTTCGCGGTCATGGACGCCGCTTGGGAGGCCGGGATCACGATGTTCGACACGGCCGACGCGTACGGCGGCGGACGCAGCGAGACGTACGTCGGCGAGTGGATCGCGTCACGGCGCCCCGACGGTCTCCAGCTGACGACGAAGACGTTCAACCCGATGGAGGAGGGCGCCGACCACGGTCTCGCGCCGGCGCGCGTCCGGCGCCAGCTCGAGTCGAGCCTCGGGCGGCTGGGCGTCGAGCGCGTCGACCTCTACCTCTGCCACTCCTGGGACCCCGACGTCCCGATCGCCGAGACCGCGGGCGCGCTCGACGAGCTGCGCGCCGCCGGGAAGATCGGCGCCTACGGCCTCAGCAACGTCGGCGGCGCGCAGCTGCGCGAGGCGCTCGCGCACGGCGACTTCGCCTGGGTGCAGAACTCCTACTCGCTGCTCGACCGCGACGCCGAGGACGAGGTGCTCCCGCTCTGCGCCGAGCACGGGCTCGGCTTCTCTCCCTTCAGCCCGCTCGCGGGCGGCTGGCTGACCGGGAAGTACCGCCGCGACGAGCCCGCTCCCGAAGGCTCCCGGATGACGCTCCGCTCGGAGCCGTACGAGCACCTCCGCACGGACGCGGTCTACGACGGGCTCGAGCGCCTCACCGCGCTCGGCGACGCCGCCGAGCTCGCGTTCGCGTGGCTGCTCTCGGAGCCGCGGGTCAGCGCGGTCGTGGTGGGGCCGCGACGGCCCGAGCACCTCGCGCCCGCGCTCGCCGCGCTCGCGCGACCGCTCTCGGCCGATGAGCGGGACGAGCTCGCGGCGCTCTTTCCGTGAGCGCGTCGTAGCCGAGCGCCGCCGCGACCGCGCCCACGAGCTCCGCCGGCGTGTACACGGCGAGGAACTGCAGCCAGTTGTGGACGCCCGAGCCGTCGACCGACTGGACGAGGAGCGGCCCGAACACGCGGGCCGGGTTCGTCGCCGCGCACGTGACCGGGCCGATCACGAGGACGATCGCCGCGAGCGCGAGACCGATCACCATGCCCGCCAGCGCCTGCGGCGCGCGGTCGGAGATCGCGCCGAGCACGACGAACACGAGGATCCCGGCCGCGAGCGCCTCGGCGAGGAACGCGGACGCCCAGCTGGTCGTCCCGCCGTCGAAGGACGCCATCCCGAAGCCGTGACCGAGCCGCGTCGCGCGCGAGCCGAGCATGCCCCAGAGCAGCAGCGAGCCGAGCGTCGCGCCCGCCAGCTGCGCCACGACGTACGCCGGCGCCTCGCGCCAGGCGAAGCGGCGGGTCGCCGCGAACGCCACCGTCACCGCGGGGTTGATGTGGCAACCCGAAATCGGGCCGAGCACGTAGACGAGGGCGGTGACCGTGAACCCGAAGGCGAGCGCGACGAGCCCGAGATCGGCTCCCGCGAACGCCGTGCCCGCGCCGTGGTCGAAGAGGATCAGCGCCGGGATCGAGCCTGCGCCCACGAACAGCAGCAGCGCCGTCCCGACCAGCTCGGCGACCGCGCGACGGGCGAGAGAGTGCTCGAACCGCACGATCACAGGGTCGCCGTCGGGCTGCGCGGCGGCATCCGGCAGCGCGCGGATCACGGCTGCGGAGACTTCGGCCTAGCAATGAAGATCATTAGGCGATACGTTCTGCGCGTGATCCGGAACGCGCGGAGTCGGATCGCAATCGTCGCAGCGGCCGCGACGATGGTTGTCGGCATGCCGGCTGCGTCGGCTGCGAGTGGAACGGGAATCTCGAACTGGGTGACGCTCGACGGCGTCGGCGGCGTCGTGCCCGGAATGACCGCGGGGCGCGTGCACGTGCTGTGGGGGATCCCTGTGCCGACCGCGCGTAAGGCGTGCGCGACCACGAAGATCCACGTCACTCAGGGCAACCTCAACGGCTACGCGCTCTTCCTGCACGGCCGGTTCGGCGCGGTGTTCTTCACGAGCGGGGCGGTCACGCCCAGCGGAGTCCGCGTCGGCAGCTCCCTCGGCGCCCTGACCGCCGCCTACGGGAAGCAGCTGCGCACCGTGCCCGGCAGCGGCACGTACTTCCTGCGACGGAAGGCGAGCCCGCGCTACGAGCTGCGCTTCGACGTGGCGAAGAAGACGGTGCGGCTGATCGGCTTCGGCGACGAGGCCGTCCACTTCGTCGGCGGCTGCGGCTACTGACCTAGGCCGCGGCCAGGAGGCAGGCGGGATCGCTGCCGAGCGGGTCGCCGGTCGCCGCGTAGGCGCGCGCCCGCGAGCCGCCGCACAGCTCGCTGAAGACGCACGTTCCGCAACGGCCCTCGAACTCCGCCGCGCGGATGCTGCGCAGGAGCGGATGCCCGCGGTACACCTGCGCGAGGTCGTCCTCGCGGACGTTCCCGAGCGGCAGCGGCGTGAAGCCCGAGGGCTGGATCGCGCCGTCGTGCCCGACGAAGACGATGCCGCGGCCGTCGCGCGTGCCCTTGGTCTGCGCCTTCGACGGCGCGGCCGGCGGGCCGAGCTCGGAGCGGAGCCTCGACGCGAGCCGCGCGTAGAGCGGGCCGCCGGGCCGGGCGCCGCCGTCGCGCCGCTGCACGACGACGCGCCGGAAGAACGGCGCCTCGACCGTCCGGACGACCAGCCGGTGGTGCGACGCGTCGACGAGGAAGTGGCACACGTCCTCGTTCTCCTCCGGCGTCAGCTCGCCGAGCGCGCGGCCGCGGCCGACCTGGACGAGGAAGAAGACCTCCCAGACCGACGCGCCGAGGTCGCGGATCAGGCGCAGGACGGACGGGAGCTCCTCGACCGTGTCGCGCATCACGACCGTGTTCACCTGGACGGCGATCCCGTGCCGGCGCAGCCTGCGGATCGCGTCCAGCGTCGCCGCGTGGTGGCCCGCGATGCCGCGGATCCGGTCGTGTGTCGCCGGCTCGGCGCCGTCGAGCGAGATCGACGCGATCTTGACGCCGCGCCGGCGCAGGTCGGCGACGCGCTCGTCGGTGAGCAGCGGCGTCACGCTCGGCGCGAGCGCGAGCGGGATCCCGAGCGAGCCGGCGTGGTCGAGCAGGCCGTCGAGGCCGCGCCGGGCGAGCACGTCGCCGCCGGTGGCGACGAGCACCGGCCTCGGGCGGCCGAAGCCGGCCAGCGAGTCGAGGAAGCTGCGGGTCTCGGCGTCGTCCAGCTCACCGGGCGCCGGATCGCGCTGCGCCTCGGCGCGGCAGTGCCTGCAGGCGAGCCCGCACGCCCGGGTCGTCTCCCAGAAGACGAGGATCGGGCGCGCGTCGAGATCGAGCGGCATGCGGCAACGGTGCCGCGCGCCGCCCGGCCGCGAATCGGTGGATTACCGCTGCGCGATCGGGACGAAGTCGCGCTCGCCTGCGCCGGTGTAGACCTGGCGCGGCCGCGCGATCTTCTGCTCCGGGTCGCCCAGCATCTCGTCCCACTGGGAGATCCAGCCGGGCAGGCGCCCGAGCGCGAACAGCACGGTGAAGTAGTCCGTCGGGTAGCCCATCGCCTGGTAGATCAGGCCCGAGTAGAAGTCGACGTTCGGATAGAGCTTGCGCGAGACGAAGTACTCGTCCTCGAGCGCGATCTTCTCCAGCTCGAGCGCGATCTGGAGCTTCGGGTTGAGGCCCGTCTGCTCGAACACGTCGTCGGCGACCTTCTTGATCAGCTTCGCGCGCGGGTCGTAGCTCTTGTAGACGCGGTGGCCGAAGCCCATCAGCCGCCCGCCGCTGCCGCTCTTCACCGACTCGATGAACGCCGGCACGTTCGCGACGTCGCCGATCTCGTCCAGCATCCGCAGCACCGCCTCGTTCGCGCCGCCGTGCAGCGGCCCGTACAGCGCCGCGATCCCGGCCGAGACCGCCGAGAACGGGTCGACGTGCGACGAGCCGACGCCGCGCACCGCGTTCGTGGAGCAGTTCTGCTCGTGGTCGGCGTGGAGGATGAGCAGGATCTCGAGCGCGCGCTGCAGCACCGGGTTCGGCTCGTGGCGGCCGCCGATCTCGAACGTCATGTTGACGAAGTTGCCGATGTAGTCGAGGTCGTTGCGCGGGAAGACGTACGGCAGCCCGCGCGAGTGGCGGAACACCCAGGCCGCGATCGTCGGGAACTTCGCGATCAGGCGGACGCGCTGCAGGCGGCGGTTCTCCGGGTCGGAGATGTGCTTCGCGTCCGGGTAGAAGGTCGAGAGCGCGCCGACGGCACCGAGCAGCATCCCCATCGGGTGCGCGTCGTGGCGGAAGCCGTCGAGGAACTGGGTGACGTTGTTGTGGACGTATGTGTGCGTCCGAACCTCGTCCTCCCACGCGCGCAGCTCCTGCTCGGTCGGCAGCTCGCCCTCGAGGAGGAGCCAGGCGGTCTCGAGGAACGTCGCCGACTCGGCGATCTGCTCGATCGGGTAGCCGCGGTAGCGGAGGATGCCCGCGTCGCCGTCGATGTAGGTGATCGCGCTGCGGCAGGAGGCGGTGTTGAGGAAGGCGGGGTCGTACGAGAGGAGCCCGAGCTTGCCGAGCTCCGTGGCGTGGATCGTCCCGTCGACGATCGGAACCTCGATCTCGTCGCCGGTCCGGTTGTCGCGGATCGTGAGCGTGTCGTCGGCCATGGCAAGGACCCTAGCTCGCCGCAAGAGCACGGGCGCGGGCGAGCCGCACCTCGCGCGTCAGCGTCTCGACGTCGTAGGCGCCGTAGTGGCGCAGGCCGTTGACGAAGAAGGTCGGCGTGCCGGTGACGCCGGAGAGGTCGGCGCCGTCGACGTCCTCCGCGATGTGCGGCGCGCCGGCGTGGGCGCGCAGGTCGCTCTCGAAGCGCGCCGCGTCGAGGCCGAGCTCGTCGGCGTAGGCGAGGAGGTGCTTGGCGGCGAGCGCGTCCTGGCGCGAGAGCAGCAGGTCGTAGTACTCCCAGAAACGGCCCTGCGCCGCGGCGGCCTCGGCCGCCTCGGAGGCGAGCTGCGCGCGCGGGTGGACGTCGGTGAGCGGCAGGTGGCGCCAGACGTAGCGCACCTCGTCGCCGAGCGAGGCGAGCAGCTCCCGGATGATCGTCTCCGCCTGGCCGCAGTAGGAGCACTCGAAGTCGCCGTACTCGACGAGCGTGACCGGAGCGTCCTCGGGCCCGCGGACGTGGTCGCGCTCGGGGTCGACCGGTGTCGCGAGGTCGACGATCGACTCCGTCGTCCCGAGCAGCGCGCGCACGCGCGAGCGCAGCGGCAGCCGCGCCGTCGCGCGGAAGAGGAGCCACGTGACGAGCGCCGACGCGAGCGCGGCTCCGAGCACGCCGACCTTCGCCTCGGCGAGCTGCGTCCCGTGGAAGGCGAGGCTCGCGATCAGGAGCGAGACGGTGAAGCCGATCCCCGCGATCGTGCCGCCGCCTGCGACCGCCGCCCAGCCGACCGGCGGGCGCACGCGGCCGCGGCTCAGCTTCGCCAGGACCGCCGCCGCACCCACGATTCCGACGGGCTTGCCGGCGAGGTAGCCGAAGAAGATGCCGAGCGTGATCGGCGACGAGAACGCGTGCCCGAGGAAGCCGCCTCCGAGCGCGACGCCGGCGTTCGCGAGCGCGAACAGCGGCACGATCGCGTAGCTCGTCCACGGGTGCCAGAGCCGCTGCAGGCGGTCGTTCGGGGCGAGCGCGAGCCGGATCCCTTCGCGCGCCTCCCGCTCCAGGTCGGCGGTCGGCTGCTCCCGGAAGAGCCGAAAGAGGTCGGTCGCGCGCTCGAGGTCGCCGCGCGCCGCCGGCCGCGCCACGGTCAGGAGGCCGAACGCGAGCCCGGTGACGACCGGGTCGACGCCGGACTCGTGCAGCGCGACCCACGCGGCGAGGCCGAGGCCGGCGTAGAGGAAGCCGCGGCGGACGCCCGCGACGGCGAGCGCCGCCCCGGCCGCGAGCAGCGCGACCCCGGCCACCAGCCAGACGCCCGAGACGTGCGAGCTGTAGGCGGCGGCGATCACGAGCAGCGCGGCGAGGTCGTCGACGACCGCGACCGTGAGCAGGAAGGCGCGCAACCGGTCGGGAAAGCGCGGCCCGACGAGCGCCAGCATCCCGAGCGCGAACGCCGTGTCGGTCGACATCGCGGTCCCCCAGCCGTGCGCGGAACCGCGGCCGGCGTTCGCGGCCAGGTAGATCGCGACCGGGACGACCATCCCGCCGATGCCGGCCGCCAGCGGCAGCGCGAGCCTTCGCCGGTCGCGCAGCTCGCCGAGGTCGAACTCGCGCCGCGCCTCGAGCCCGACGACGAGGAAGAAGAGCGTCATCAGCCCCGTGTTCAGCCAGGCGCGGAGATCCTGCGCGATCCCGTGGCCGCCGACCCGGATCTCCAGCTGCGTCGTCCACACGCGCTCGTAGGAGTGGGCGTCGGCGTTCACCCAGACAAGCGCGGCCACCGTCGCGGCGAGCAGCACCGCGGCGCCGCCGGTCTCGGTGCGGAGGAAGCTCCGCAGCGGCGTCTCGATGCTGCGCGCCCAGGCCGTCCGGCCGGCGAGCTGAGTGGCCTGCGCCTCGCTCATCCAGCGATTCTCACGGTTTTGCGGCTGCCTGCGCCTGGAACGAGGAGACGAACGCACCACCGCGACGAAAGGGGTTGAAATGGGGTTGAACTCGCTCGAAGACGTCCTCAAGGAGCAGCTCGAGGATCTGCACTCGGCCGAGCAGCAGCTGGTCGAGGCGCTGCCGAAGCTGGAGCAGGCGGCGAGCTCCGACGAGCTGAAGGAGGCCTTCCGGACGCATCTCGAGGAGACGCGCGGGCACGTCCGCCGCATCGAGGAGGCGCGCGGCGAGCTCGGCGACAGCGGCGCGCCGGAGGAGTGCAAGGCGATGAAGGGCCTGATCGCCGAGGGCGAGGAGATCGTCGAGCAGGACGGCGACCCGCTGGCGAAGGACGCGGCGCTGATCGCCGCCGCCCAGCGCGTCGAGCACTACGAGATCGCCGCCTACGGCACGATCCGCGCGCTCGCGAAGGAGCTCGGCCGCGGCGAGATCGTCGACCTCGCCGACCAGACGCTGGACGAGGAGAGCCAGGCCGACACGCTGCTGACGAAGATCGCGACCGGCGGCATGTTCAAGTCGGGCCTGAACCAGGAGGCCGCGAGCTAGCCACGCCGCTTCCGGGCGGGGCCACGCACTAGCATCGCCTGCGTGGCCCCGCCCGTCGTCTGGACGCCGTCGCCCGAGCGGATCGCGAACGCGGAGATCACGCGCTATCGCGAGTGGCTGCGGGAGACGCGCGGCGTCGACACCGCCTCCTACGGCGAGCTCTGGAGCTGGTCGGTCGACCACCTCGAGGAGTTCTGGGCGTCGATCTGGGAGTTCTGCGGCGTGCAGGCGTCGCAGCCGTACGAGCGCGTGCTCGGGCGGCGCGAGATGCCCGGCGCCGAGTGGTTCCCGGGCGCGCGGCTCTCCTACGTCGAGCACGTCTTCCGCGGCCGGGACGACGGCGCCGTCGCGATCCGGCACGCGTCCGAGCTGCGCGAGCTCGGCGAGGTGACCTGGGGAGAGCTGCGGGCGCGCGCCGGCGCGATCGCCCGCGCGCTGCGCGAGACCGGGGTCGGCCCGGGCGACCGCGTGTGCGCGTACATGCCGAACATCCCGGAGACGGTCGCCGCCTTCTTCGCGACCGCGAGCATCGGCGCGGTGTGGTCGAGCTGCGCGCCGGAGTTCGGCGTCCGCTCCGTCGTCGACCGCTTCGCACAGATCGAGCCGAAGGTGCTGTTCGCGGTCGACGGCTACCGCTACGGCGGCAAGGACTTCGACCGCGGGGCGGCGCTCGCCGCGATCCAGGGCGAGCTGCCGACGCTCGAGCGGACGTTCGTCCTCCCGTACCTCGCGGGCGGAGAGCTCGACCTCCCGCCCGGCGAGCTCGAGTTCGCGCAGCTCCCGTTCGACCACCCGCTCTGGGTGCTCTACAGCTCGGGCACGACCGGGCTGCCGAAGGCGATCGTCCACTCGCAGGGCGGGATCCTGCTCGAGCAGTTGAAGAAGACGCGGCTCCACCTCGACGCGAAGCCCGGCGACCGGCTCTTCTGGTTCACGACCACCGGCTGGATGATGTGGAACTTCCTCGTCGGCGGCCTGCTCTCGGAGGCGTCGATCGTCCTCTTCGACGGGAACCCCGCGTACCCGAGCCTCGAGCGGCTGTGGGATCTCGCCGCCGACGCCGGAGTCACCTGCTTCGGGACGAGCGCAGGCTTCGTGGCGAGCTGCCTGAAAGAGGGCGTGAAGCCGCGCGCCGGCCGCGACCTGTCGGCGCTGGACAGCGTCGGCTCGACCGGCTCGCCGCTCGCGCCCGAGGGCTTCGACTGGGTGCGCGACGAGCTCGGGGAGGACGTCTGGCTCTTCTCGACCTCCGGCGGGACCGACGTCTGCACGGCGTTCGTCGGCGGCGTGCCGACGCTCCCCGTCTACCGCGGCGAGCTGCAGGCGCGCTCGCTCGGCGCGAAGGTCGAGGCGTGGAGCGAGGACGGCGAGCCGCTCGTCGGCGAGGTCGGCGAGCTCGTGATCACCGAGCCGATGCCGTCGATGCCGATCTACCTCTGGGACGACCCCGACGGCGCGCGCTACCGCGACAGCTACTTCACGCCGTGGCCGGGCGTCTGGCGGCACGGCGACTGGATCGAGATCACCGAGCGCGGCACCGCGATCATCACCGGCCGCTCCGACGCGACGATCAACCGCGGCGGCGTCCGCATGGGGACGAGCGAGCTCTACCGCAGCGTGCTCGCGCTCGAGCAGGTGGTCGACGCGCTCGTCGTGGACGTTCCGCAGGACGACGGCGGCTCCCGGATGACGATCTTCGTCGTGCTCCGCGAAGGCGCCGCGCTCGACGACGAGCTCGTCGCCGAGGTCAAGCGCCGGATCCGCGACGACTGCTCGCCGCGCCACGTCCCCGACGAGGTCGTCCAGGTGCCGGAGGTGCCGCGCACGCTGAGCGGGAAGATCCTCGAGGTGCCGGTGAAGCGGATCCTGATGGGAGCGCCAGCGGACCGGGTCGCGAGCCGCGACTCGCTCGCCAATCCGCAGGCGCTCTCGTTCTTCGAGGAGCTGGCTAGGCGCCCTCGCTGACCGGCTCCGGCGTGTCGCCGCCGATGAAGAGGGCGCGCTTCGTCCACGCAGGCATCCACCAGTTCGCGTTCCCGAGCAGGCGCATCAGCGCCGGCACGAGCAGGGCGCGGATCACCGTCGCGTCGAAGATGATCCCGGCGGCGAGCCCGATCGCGAACTCCTTGATCTCGAAGCCGGGGCTCGACGAGAGGACGAGGAACGCGAACATCAGGATCAGCGCCGCGCTCGTCACGAGCTTCCCGGTGCGGGCCAGGCCGAGCTCGATCGCGCGCTCGGTCGAGCCGGTCTCGTCGTATGCCTCCCGCATGCGCGTGAGCATGAAGACCTCGTAGTCCATCGAGAGGCCGAAGAGGAAGGCGAAGATCATCAGCGGGATCCAGGCCGTGATCGCCTGGGTGGCGCTGATGTTCCAGAGCGACGAGCCGTGGCCGTCCTGGAAGATGAAGACGACGATCCCGAACGCGGCGCCGAGCGAGACGAGGTTCAGCACCGCCGCCTTCAGCGGCAGCACGATCGAGCGGAACGCCCGCGCCAGCAGCACCAGCGTCAGGATCAGCACGAACGCGAGCACGTAGGCGAAGTTGCCGTAGATCGCGTGCACGAAGTCGCGGTCGACGGCGGGCACCCCGCCGAGCGTCGCGTCGGTGCCGGCGAGCGCGGCGTCCGTCCGGTCGATCACGCCCTGGATCTGCGGCGCGGCGCCGTCCACGGCGGGGAACGCCTCGACGAGCGTGTCCTCGCCCCTGTGCCAGGCCGGGCCGGGCGGGACGGTCGCGCCGACGATCCCGGAGACCGCGCGCTCCTTCGCCGCGATCGCCTGCGCGTCGCCGCCGTGCTCGACGAGGGTCACGAACGGTTTCAGCACGCCCGGCGAGATGCCCGCGTCGGCGAGCATCTGCCGGCCGGCGATCGCCGTGCCGGTGCCGGGGAAGTTCTTCAGCTGCGACTCGTTCGGGTTCAGCTGCACGCCGAGCGCGACGAGCACCGCCACGATCACGGCGCCCACGCCGGCGACCGCCCACGGCCGGCGCAGGACGAGGCGCGCCCAGCGTCCCCAGGCGCCGTCCTCCGGGTGGCCGCGGTCGGCGAACCGCTTCGGCAGCAGGCGCACGCTGTTGATCCGCTCGCCGAGCACCGCGAGCAGCGCGGGCAGGAGCGTGATCGCCGCGAGCACGGAGACGGCCGGGATCAGCATCCCGCCGATGCCCATCGAGCGGATGAACGGCAGCGGCAGGATGATCATCGAGAGCAGGCCGACCGCGACGGTCGAGCCGGAGACGATCACCGAGCGGCCCGCGTGCGTCATCGTCTCGACGAGCGCCGTCTCGACGTCCTCGCCCTCCCGCAGCTCGTCGCGGAAGCGGAAGATCATCAGCAGCGCGTAGTCGATCGCCACGCCGAGGCCGACGAGCGCGATCAAGAACTGGACGATGATCGAGACGTTCGTCAGGTAGGTCAGCGCCCAGACGAGCGTGTACGTGTTGAGGATCGCGGCGACGGCGACCGCGATCGGCATCAGGATCGCAGGCAGCGTCCCGAAGACGAAGAGCAGGATCAGCATCGCGCCCAGCCCGCCGACCACGGCTTCGAGCAGGACGCTGCCGCTGCCGTTGTTCCCCTTCGAGCTGGCCTCCTCGAGCGGGTCGTGGCCGGTGACGTTCACCTGGATCCCGGCGGGCAGGCCGCGCCTGGCGGCCGCCTGCATCCGAGTCGCCTCGCTCTTCGTCGAGAAGTCGTCGACACCGGGCGGATAGACCTCCTCGAACGTCGTGTGCCGGTCGGCCGAGACGTACATCGAGTCGTGGGTCGAGAACCACGAGCTCGTGCGGGCGCCGGGGAAGACGGCGGCGGCGCGCTTCATCGCGGCCGCGATCGTCGCGCTCTTCGTCGCGTCCCCGCTCGTGTGGAAGACGACGACGTTCGGCGGCCGGACGCCGGTGCCGAACTGCGCCAGCGTCCGCTGGTTCGCTTCGTAGGCCGACTTGCCCGGGATCGAGAAGCTCTGGTACCAGCGCTTCGAGACCTGTCCGGCCGCGAAGCCGCCGAAGAGCGTGAGGACGATCCAGGCGCCGATCACCTTCCAGCGGTGGCGGGCGACGACGTGAGCGAGGCGGGCCAGCACGATGCGACTCCTTCTGTTGGTTGTCGGCGTATTTTTTCAGAGACAGTAAAGTCTCCGCAACTGTAAAGAGCCGATACAATTCGCCTGTGGGACTGCGGGAGGCCAAGAAGGCCAGCACGCGAGACGCGATCGCCGGCGCGGCGATGGGGATGTTCGTCACGCGGGGCTTCGACCACGTCACCGTCGCCGAGATCGCGCACGCGGCCAACGTCTCCGAGAAGACGGTCTTCAACTACTTCCCGACGAAGGAGGACATCTTCTTCGACGAGGTGCCGGCGCAGCTGGAGGAGCTCGTGCAGGCGATTCGCAACCGCGAGCCGGGACAGCGCGTCCTCGACGTCCTGCACGGGCTCCAGGCCGGGAAGATCGAGCGGATGACGCGCCCCGGGTTCGAGCGCTTCGCGCGGGCGCTGGACGAGTCGCCGGCGCTGCGCGCCAAGGAGCTCGAGGTGATGGCGCACTTCACGGACGTCCTCGCCGGGGTGCTCCGGAGCGAGCTGAAGCTGCCGGCCGCCGAGGCGCAGACCGCCGCGAACCTCCTCTTCACGGTGCAGTGGCAGCACTTCCGCAACGCGCGCGCCGAGGCGCTCGCCGGTCGCAGCGGCGCGGCGGCGGCGCGGCGGCTGCGCGCGGATCTCGACCGGGCCTATCGCCTGCTCGAGCGCGGCCTCGGCGAGCTCTCCTAGCGCGGCGTCGCGCGCTACTTGATCGTGCGCGAGTAGGCGCCGGCGTAGCCGTGGGCGCGGGCGTTGGCCGCGGCCGCCTGGGCCTGGGCGAGCGTGCTGTAGACGCCCGAGAAGACGACGTAGTAGCCCGGGGTGAGGGAGCTGTAGGCGCTGGAGACGAGGGTGCCGACCTGCGGCAGGCCCTTGGCGATCGCGGCCTTGGCGGCGGCGGTCGCGGCGGCCTGGCCGGCGCCGACGGGGAGCGACTGGAGGACGACGGTGAAGCCGGTCTTGCCGTTCGGCCAGGCGATCGGGTTCCCGGTCGCAGGCGGCGTCGGGGTCGTGGTCGGCGGTGTCGGGGTGGTCGGCTTCGGGCTGTGCTTCGGCTTCGGCGACGTGACCGGCTTGGTGACGACGGGCTTCGCGTGCAGGGCGGCCTCGATCGCGGCCGCGATCGCCTTCGAGCCGGCCCGGGACGAGACCGGGATCAGGCCGAGGGACTTCGCGTAGCTCGCGCCCGCCGCCGTCGTCGTCACCGTGACGATCGGCGTCTCGGGCAGCACCTTGTGGACGCCGCCGAGCAGCGCGAACATCGCGGCGCTGTTCCCGTACGCGACGAGTGCCGCGTCGGCCTTCGCCCGATGTGGGTCGGCCGCGTCGTAGACCGCGGTGAGCGCGACACGGTCGACCGGGTAGCTCGAGCCGAGAGCGTGCGTGAGCGAGACGGCGGTCGTCCCCCGGAACCCGGTCACGATCCCGACGCGGAACGGCTTGCGCAGGCCGCCGAGGCGGTTCGCGGGCGCCTTCGCGAGCACGCGGAGCGCGGTGATCGCGTCCGCGGTCTGGCTCTCCCCGTCGGCGTGCACGTGCAGGACGTAGACGCCCGGCCGCTTGATCGCAGCGAGCGAGATGCGCGTGTTCGTGCCGCCGGCGTTCCGGCCCTTCGGATGCGACATCGAGCCCTTGACGACCGTGCCGTAGTGCGTGAACCAGGTCGTGACGCGCGCCTGCGTCGTCAGCGAGATCCGCGCCACCAGCGCGCCCTTCCTCAGCCAGGTCCGCTTCGGGCCGACCACCTCGACTGCGAGCGGCGTCGGGGCGGCGCCGACGACGAGCGCGTAGTAGCTGAGGTGGCGGGTCAGGACGTGGAGGACGCCCTTCGAGTCGCGGTACCAGCCGTCGTCCTGGCCGTCCGGGAGCGTGAACGGCGAGGCGAGCGGGCCGGGAATCTCGTGGAAGGTCGTGCCGTCCTCCGAGGTGACGGGCTGCGCGTCGTCCGGAGCGTTCGCGAACTGGATGTCGGCGACGGCCCCGAGGTCGGTGATGGGCTTGCCGGTGTCGGCGTCGAACGCCTTCACGTCGACGACGATCGAGTCCGGCGGCAGCGACGGGAGCGAGATCGCCTCGGTCGGCTTGACCTGGACGACGACCGGCGATCCGAACGTCGCGGCGGGCCAGGAGAAGGTGACGGACTTGTCCGCGGTGACGGCGGTGTCGCCGGCGTCCGGGGTGGCGTTCTTCTGCACGGCCGGTGCGGGCGGCGTCGTCTGGCCGGGCGCCGGCGGCGGCGGCGCCGTGTAGACGGTGAAGTGGCTGACCCACGAGGTGGTGCCGCTCGCGTTGCCGATCGTGCCGGTGACGACGTAGAGGCCGTCGGCCGCTGCGGAGATGTTCCAGGTCGCGCTCGTCCCGTCCTGCGTGGCGAGCGTGGTGGTGACGCCTGCGGGGTCGGTCAGCTGCGCGGTCCAGGTGGCCGAGGTGTTGGCGGTCGCGCTGAACTGGGCGACCGAGTCGAAGGTCGTCCCGTCGGGCGGCGACGTGCTGACGAGCACGGGCGTCGGCGGCGCCGGGGTCGGAGTGGTGGGCGTCGGGGTGGTCGGCGTCGGCGAGGGCGAGGAGGACGGGCCCGGCGAGCCGCCGCCGGACGACCCGGACGACGGCGCCGGCGTGTTGTTCCCGACCGGCTGCGCGAAGTCCGCGACGTCGTTCGAGTGCGCGTCCGCCAGCGGGCTCGCGCCGGCCTGGGTGTGGTCGTAGGCGACCGTGACGGCGTTGCCGCTCGTGACCGGGGAGGCGAGCGTCAGCGTCACGACCTTCCCGGAGATCGTGAGCGAGGAGACCGGCACGGCGACGCTGTCCACCGAGACCACGAACGCAGCGAGATCCGGGCCGCCGGTAACGGTCTCGGTGAAGGTGAGCGCCAGAGCACTCCCGTTCACCGTCGCGCTGACGAGCGTCGGCGCCGTGGTGTCGGTCGTCCCGTTCGTGACCGCGTGGCTGCTGAACGAGGCGACCTCGTTCTCCGAGCCGAGCGCCTGGTCGCGGAGCCGGTCGCCGGCCGTGCTCGGCTTCGCGTACGAGACCGTCACGGTCTGACCGTCGTTCGGCGCCGTCGCGAGGGAGAGCAGGACCTTGCTGTTGTCGCCGTCGATCGTGATGCCGGTCGGAGTCGGCTGGGCGGCGCCGTTGAAGAAGACGGTGAACGCGCTCGCCGGCGTCGTGGCCGCGTTCTCGAGCGGCTCGCTGAAGGAGAGCGTCATCGTCGAGCCCGCCGCGTTCGTCGACGCGGTGACGAGCGTCGGCGCGACCGTGTCGTTGATCTTCGCGACGGCTGCGCTGGTGAACGTGTCGGAGTTGCCGACGTGGTCGGTGACGACCGCTTCGTACTGGTAGCAGTGCCCGCTCTGGACGCTCGTGTCGTTCCCGCTGCTCAGCGTGACGGTCGTCGTGAAGCCCGACCAGCCGCCCGTGTTGCAGGTGTCGCCGACGAGCGTCGTCTGCTGGCGCATGATCGTGGTGGTCGCGACGCCGGAGCCGCCGTTGTCCGTCTCGGAGTCGATCGAGACCGGCACCGACGGGCTGACGTAGTGGCCGTCCGCGTAGTCGATCGAGCCCTGCGGCGCGTCCGTGTCGGTCGCGACCGCGATCGAGTCGACGTCCGCGCCCGGGTTCCGCGTGACCTGCACCTGGCTGGTGAAGCTCGCGTCGTCGGCCCAGGTGTAGTCCGGCGAGACGAACGAGTCGCCGGCGCCCGCGGTCGGGGTCGCGTCGAGCGGCGCTGCGCCCTGCCAGGTCGCGTCGGTGACGCCGTTCGCGCCGTCGGTGGTGAGCTGCAGGCTGAAGCTGCCGCCGGTCGCGCCGAGCCAGAGCGTGTTCCCGTCGAAGTACGTGTCGCTCGGCGCGGTCGCGAGGGAGATCGGCCCGGCGTTGGTCGCCTGGACGACCGACGCGGACGTGAACGTGCTCTGGACGCCGGCCCCGTTCTGGACGAGGAGCTCGTACTGGTAGCAGGTGCCGGGGTCGAGCGTGTCCTGGAACGGGTTCGCGCTCGGGTTGGTGGCGATCGACGTGAAGCCGGTGAAGCCGCTGCACGTCCCGTCGGTGAGCGTCGCGGTCGCCCGCAGGATCTGGACGTTCGTGATCCCGGAGTCCGTGTCGCTGCCCGCGTCCCAGGTGATGTCGACCGTGTCGAGCGTCGTGACGCCGTCGGCGTAGGCGATCGAGCCGCCGGTCGCGCCGCTCGTGTCCACGTTCACGACGAGGGTCGTGGCGGCGGTGTTGCCGACGCGGTCGGGGGCGGCGAGCGTGAACTGGTAGCAGCCGTCCGCCGGGACGGTGACGTTCGGGTTTGCGGTCGGCTGCCCAACGGGGAGCGAGACGCCGGTCGGGCTGCTCGTGTCGTAGCCGCTCGACGGGCAGATGCCGCCGCTCGCGGCCTGCGGGGCCGAGTACGAGAGCGTGTTCGTCCCGGTGGCGACGCCGGAGCCGCTGTCGGTGAACTTCGTCACGTTGAGCGAGAACGTGCGCTGGTCGGTCACGCTCGGGCCGGAGATCGCGCCGCCGGTCGGCGCGCTCGTGTCCGCGCTGACGGTGTAGGTCGCGGGGCTCGAGCTGAGGCCGGCGTTGTCGTTCGTGACCACGCTCTGTGAGCCGGCGTCCTGCGAGCTCCCGTCGAAGGTGACGTCGAGCACGTTGCCGGTCTGTGTGATGCCGAAGCCCTTCGCCGTCAGGTCGGAGAACGAGTAGCCGGCGTTCCCGGCCTTGAGCCCGCTCTGCGAGTCGTTGCCGTTGTTGGCGGTGACGCGGAAGCCGCCGCCGCCGGCCGGGCGGAACCAGAGCGTGGAGCCCTGCAGGTAGGCGGCGCCGGTGACGTTCGAGATCGCCGCGCTGAGCGCCGCGTCGGAGCCGGTGCCCGGCGCCGACGTGTCGACCATCACGACGGTGCGGAGCGTCGCGACGTTGCCGACGTTGTCCGTGCCGGTGAGCGTGAACTGGTAGCAGTTGCCGGTCGTGAAGGTGACCGGGTTGGTGCCGGTGACCGTCTGCGGCGTCCCCCACGAGCCGATGCAGGAGCCGCTCTGGAGCTGCTCGGTCGCGTAGGTGAGCGTCGAGGACGCGAGGCCGGAGCCGCCGTCAGTGAAGTCGGTGCGTGCGCCGATCGCGATCTGCGTCCCGGAGTCGAGCCAGCTCGTCGTACCGCCGGCGCTGCCGTCGGCGGCGACGCCGTTCACGGTCAGGGCGCCGCCCGTCGGGGCGGTCGAGTCGGGCGTCAGCGTGAACGAGGCGTCCGGCGAGTCGACGCTCGCGCCGTTGGTCGAGTGGACGTCGAAGGTCCCGCTGCCGGTGCTCGTGTGGTCGAAGTCGACCGTGAGCTGGTTGCCGTTCTGGCTCGGCGTCCCGACGAAGCCGGTGCTCGGGCCGCTGAAGGCGTAACTCGCGATCCCGGTCTCCGGGTCGGTCGAGCCGTCGGCGCTGACCGTGAACGAGCCGCCGTCGACCGGCTTGTAGAAGAGCGTCGAGCCGTTGGCGAACGTGTTCGCGCTCGGCGTGTGCGAGGGGAACGAGATCGTCGGCGTCAGCGGCGCGGTGGTGTCGACCTCGACCGTGGTCGAGATCGAGACGGTGTTCCCGACCCGGTCGGTGCCGGTGAGCGTGAACCGGTAGCAGGTGCCGTTGGCGACGGCGTACGTCGTGGTGGCGGTCGGGATCGGACCGTCGTCGGTGTAGCCGCCGCATGCATTCCCGGAGAGCGCCGCGTGCTGGACGTCGAGGGTGGAGGAGAGGAGCCCGGAGCCGGTGTCGGTGTAGTCGGACGCCGCCACGTCGACCGCGCCGCCGCTCGTGAGGTAGCTGGCGGTCGTGCCGGACTGGTCGGCCGTCGTCCCGTTGACGACGAGCGTGCCGCCGCTCGGCGCGGTGTCGTCGAGCACGAACTGGATCGTCTGCGTGGACGTGTTGTGTGCGGTGGACGGGTTGTCCGTGGCGGTCAGGCTCGGGTTCGGCGACGGCGGTGTGGTCGCGCCGCTGGTGAAGCTGTAGTCACGCGTGCCGGTGTACGGCGACGACGTCGCGCCCTGCGCCGGGCCGCCGTCCCCGCTGAAGCCGCTCGTCGCGTGCACGTCGGGGAAGACGACCGAGGCGAGGCCGCTCGAGTCGGTCACGTCGGCCTGGAGCGTGAAGCTGCCGCCGCCGTTCAGCGTCCCGTAGTAGAGCTTCCAGGCGTCGGCGCCGTCGGCGGCCAGGTAGGCGTGCGAGGCGCTCGTGAGCGAGAGCGTCACGTCGGGCGGGGTGATGTCGAGCTGGTAGCCGAAGGTGAGCGTCTGGACGCTCTCGACGTTGCCGACGTTGTCGGTCGCGTGCACGGTCAGCGTGTACTGGTGCTGAGCAGTCAGCTGCGTGTGGTCGAGCGCGTACGCCCAGTCCGACCCGGTGATCGTCGCCGAGAGGTCGACCGGCGCGCCGGAGCCGAAGCTCGCGCCGTCGTAGTACTGGCTGGTGCCGTCGTCCTCGAGCGTGAGCGTCACCGCGCCCACGCCGGAGCCGCCGTCGGCGACGGTGCCGCAGATGCCGGAGCTCGGCGAGCCGGTGCACGTGGCCGAGCCGTCGTCCCAGAGAGTCGAGGTCGCGTAGCTGTCGCCGTCGCCCGGGAACTGGATCGAGGTCGTCGGGGCCGTGCCGTCGGGGACGATCGTGAGCGAGTCGCTGCTCGTCAGCGGGTGCGTCGTGCCCTCCTGGATGCCGTTCGCGGCGGAGACGCTGCCCGAGCCGGAGCCGGGGTTCGACCAGCTGTAGACGGCCGAGTCGTAGTTCGGCGCGCCGTTCGCCGTCCCGGCGTTTGCCGAGTTGCCGAGCAGCGCGGGGAAGGTGACCGACGAGATGCCGCTTTGCGAGTCGCTCGCGTCGGCGTGGAGCGTGAAGGTTCCGGAGCCGGTCGCGTTCAGGAACAGCTTCTTGTCGGCCGAGTCCCAGTACGCGCTCGAGCCGAGCCCGGTCGGGTTGGTGAAGGCGACGGTGGGCGCGCTGTTGTCGACGGTGACCGTGGCGAACGCGGTGTCGACGCTGTTGCCGACGTTGTCGGTGACGGTCGCGACGACCTTCGCGTGGTCGCCGTCCGGGATCGCCGAGTCGTCCCACGACACCGAGTAGATGCCGCTCACCGGCGTCGTCTGCGTCGTCCCGATCTGGGCGTTCGGCGTGCAGCCGGGGCTCGCGGTCACGTCGCAGTAGAAGAACGCGACCGACGCGACGCCGGAGCCGCCGTTGTCGTCCGGCTGCTCGGAGAGCGTCGTGCCGGTCGAGACGATCTCGCCGTCGAGGGCGCCGTTGTTCAGCGCGCCCGTCGTCGGCGCAGCGCCGTCGGCGTCGACCGCGATCGAGGTGCTCGCCGTCCCGGCGCTCGGCACGGTGACGCCGTTCGACGCCGTGATCGTCTGCGCGCCCTGGCTCCCGTCGCTCGTCGTCCACGTGTACGTGCTCGAGACGTAGTGGCCGCCGGTCTGCGTCGTCTGGTCGTTCGCGCTCGTGCCGAGCAGTGCCGGGAAGGCGACCTGCGCGATGCCGGACTGCGCGTCGGAGGCGTCGGCGCGGAGCTGGAAGCTGCCGCCCGCGTTCGGGTTGAACCAGAGGACGCTGCCGACGGCGTCGAACCACTGGTTGCCGCTGAGCGCGACCGGCGCGACGAGCGAGGCGGCCGGCGGGCTGGTGTCGATCGTGAACGACCGGGTCCCGCTGAAGCTCGACGGCTCGGCCGACGCGTCGACGTCCTGCGCGTCCCACCAGTACTGGCCGTCGGCGAGGGAGGCGGCGGTCGCGCTGCCGGTGTCGCCGACCGCGAGGTTCGTGGCCGAGTCGAGCGTCTGCAGCACGGTGTCGCAGTTCGAGTCGGAGCAGATCCGGAAGGTGACCTTGCCGGTGTCCTGCGTGTCCGGGTCGGCGAAGGTCGCGTGGAGGGTCGGGGTCGCGGTGCCGACGTAGACGGCGTCGCCGGGGGAGCCGAGCGTGGGCGTGCTCGGCGCGACGTCCGCCGTCTGGTTCGTCGCCGCCTGCGCGGAGTACGTGCCGGCGGGATTGCCGGCGAGATCCTCGAGCGCGGTGCCGGAGTAGGCGACGGTGACCGCGTCGGCGTGGCGCGCCGCGGTGTGCAGGGTCAGCGCGACCGCGCTGTCGCCGGAGACGAAGGCGAGCGAGTCGACGGCGACCGGCGTTCCGTTCACGTCGACCGTGAAGTCCGTCGTGCTCGGTGCCGAGCCGGAGTCGAGCGTCTCGCCGTACGCGACGGTGACGGTCGCGCCGTCGACGGTGCGCGACGAGACGGTCGGCGCGGTGGCGTCGTAGACGAAGGTGCGCGTCACCGGCGTCGAGACGTTGCCGGCCGCGTCGGTCCCGCGCGCGCTGATCGTGTAGGTGCCGTCGCTGAGCGCGCCGGCGAGGCCGCTGGTCGCGTACGTCCACGCTCCGGTGCCGGTCGCCGAGTTCCAGACGGGGCTCGTGGCGAGGAAGTCGGTGCCGTTCCAGTAGTGGCCCGTGCCGTTCTCGACCGCGACCTGGACGAGCGTCACGCCGGCGGGCGTGTCGGAGGAGTCACCTCCGAGGCTCCCGGGCAGCGTTCCGGCGCGGTAGCGCAGGCCGTCGGAGGCCGGCGTCGTGACGTGCACGGTCGGCGCCGTGATGTCGTAGGTGAACGTGGCGCT
>DASZYW010000294.1:0-1736 GCA_035545195.1 Gaiellaceae bacterium | reverse complement strand
CGCCGAGTTCTACGCCCTCCTCCTCGCCTGCACGGCGGGCATGGCGTTCTTCGTCGGCGCCGCCAACCTGATGACGCTCTTCCTCTCGCTCGAGTGGTTCTCGATCGCGCTCTACGTGATGTGCGCGATCGACTACGACCTCGAGGGCTCGCTCGAGGCGGGGCTCAAGTACCTCGTCGTCGGCTCGTTCGGCTCGGCCGCGCTGCTCTTCGGCTCGGCGCTCGTCTACGGCGCGACCGGCTCGATCTCGTTCGACGGGATCGCGCAGGCGATCGGCGGCCGCGGGCTGGACTCCAACGCGCTGCTCGTGCTCGGGCTCGCGCTGATCCTCGCGGGCCTCGGCTTCAAGTCGTCGGCGGCGCCGTTCCACATGTGGACGCCGGACGTCTACGAGGGCGCGCCGACGACGGTGACCGCCTTCATGTCGGCGGCGACGAAGGTCGCGGCGCTGCTCCTGACGCTGCGCGTGCTGCAGACCGCCTTCGCGGGCGATGCGCGCCTCTGGACGTGGGCGCTGGCCGGAATCGCGGTCGCCTCGCTCGCGATCGGGAACCTCGCCGCGCTGGTGCAGCGCAACGTGAAGCGGATCCTCGCGTACTCGTCGGTCTCGCACGCGGGCTTCATCCTGATCGGGCTCAGCACGGGGACGGCGCTCGGCGGGCGGGCGGTCGTGTACTACCTGATCCCGTACGCGGCGATGTCGTTCGGCGCGTTCGCCGTCGTCGCGGCGCGCGAGCGGGAGCTGGGCGTGCCGGTCACGCTGGACAACCTCGCGGGCTTCGGCTGGGAGCGGCCGTTCCTCGGCGTCGCGATGTGGTTCTTCCTCTTCGGCTTCGCCGGCCTGCCGCTGGGCGGCGGCTTCGTCGGCAAGTTCTACGTCTTCGCCGCGGCGTACGAGCATGGCTGGACGTGGCTCGTGATCGTCGGCGTCGTCGCCACGCTCGTCAGCCTCTACTACTACCTCGCGATCGTGCGCTCGCTCTACATGCGGCTCCCGGAGACCGGCACGACCGAGGAGCTGCGCGTCGCGGTGGCGGGCGGCTCGCCCGCGCGCGAGGCGTCGCTGCACGTCGCGGTCGCGCTCGCGCTGGCCGTCTCGGTCGGCTCGCTGTTCGCGGTGCAGCCGCTGATCGACCTCGCGCGCGACGCGGCGAGCTCGCTGCCCTTCTGAGTCGCGACACCGCTGTCCTTGATACGGTGGTGTCGTGGGTCGCAGGCTGCCGCTGCTGCTCGTGCTCCTCGCCGCCGGCTGTGGCGCCGGCTCGGCTCACCACGCGACGACGACCACCGCGGCGAAGGCGAAGCCCTGTCCCGGCCAGGTCGCGGCGGAGCGGAGGCTCGACGCAGACCTCGTCTCGATGAAGAGCGCCGGCCGCGTCCACGTCGCGAACACCCTTCTCGGCGGCACGGCGGCGAACCACGCGACCGACCGCTTCCTGCTCGACCTGGCGACCGCGCCGATCGGGAACCTGGAGAAGAACCGGCTGATCGACCACGCGGCCTCGTTCGTGGTCGGCGCGTGCCAGCAGTGCTTCCAGGCGCTGGAGGCCGAGCGGCCGATCCCGTCGATCGCCCACGGCGGGGCGGCCCCGTGCCCGGCGGCGCAGAAGCCCTAGGGCGTCGTGCGCAGGCGCGCCGAGGCGCGGGCGCGCGGCAGTGCGTACGGCTCGAGCACCCAGAGCACGACCGGGATCGCGTAGACGATCAGCGCGCCGACGAGCGCCGAGGTGGCGAGC
>DASZYW010000293.1:0-3843 GCA_035545195.1 Gaiellaceae bacterium | reverse complement strand
GAGTTGTGCAGCACCTCGACCTCACCGGCGCCGACGAGCTCGCGCAGCCGCTCCGCCGCCTCCTCCCGCGTCCGGCCGGGCGCGTACCGGAAGTTCAGCTCGACGCTCGCCTCGGCCGGGATGACGTTCTGCGCGATTCCGCCGGCGACGCGCACCGCCGAGACGACCTCCCGGTAGGCGAGCCCGTCCAGCTCGACGTCGCGAGGCTCAAGCTCGACCAGGCCGGCCAGCCCGCGCACGAGTTCGTGGATCGCGTTCACGCCGGTCCACGGGCGCGCCGAGTGCGCGCTCTCGCCGCGGAAGCGGACGAGCGCTTGGATGTTCCCGAGGCAGCCCGCGTGCAGGATGCAGTCCGTCGGCTCCAGCACCACCGCCAGCTCGGCGCCCTCCAGCAGCGGCGTCGCGAAGAGCGCCGGCAGCGGGCTCTCCGCGAGCGGCACCTCCTCGCGCGTGAAGAAGCAGTATCGGCCGGGCGCGCCCGCCAGCGCCAGCTCCAGCATCACCGCGACGCCGCCCTTCATGTCGCTCGCCCCGAGCCCGTGCACCACGCCTCCCTCGATCCGACCCGGCAGGTTCCCCTGCGCCGGCACCGTGTCGACGTGGCCCGCCAGGACCACCGGTGCTGCGGGGTCGCCCCAGAGCAGCACCTCGCCGTCGTCGTAGAGCGCCTCGCCGCCGAGCGTCGCCCGGACGTACGCCATCGCGGCCGCCTCGTCGCGGCTCTCCGAGGAGATGTCGACCAGCTCGAGCGTCCGTCCTGCGAGGTCTGGGGTTGGCACGGCAAGGGTCATAATGACGGTGGATGGCGGTCAGGCAGCCCACTGCGTCACCGGGCCTCGAGCCCGAACGCGGGCTCGTGCTCGCCGTGCTCCAGCAGGGCGTCGATCCCGAAGAGGAGCTGAACGAGCTCGAGGAGCTCGCACGCACCGCCGGCGTCGAGCCGATCGGCCGCGTCGTCCAGCACCGGCCCCGCGTCGACGCCCGCACCTACGTCGGCAAGGGCAAGCTCGACGAGCTCAAGGAGGAGTACGCCGCGGCAGGCGCCGAGGTGCTCGTCGTCGACGACGAGCTGACGCCGTCCCAGCAGCGCCTGCTCGAGAACCGCCTCGAGGCCCGCGTCGTCGACCGGACGCAGCTGATCCTCGACATCTTCGCCCAGCACGCCGTCAGCGCCGAGGGCAAGCTCCAGGTCGAGCTCGCACAGCTCGAGTACAACCTGCCGCGCATGCGCGGCATGTGGCAGCACCTGGAACGGCTCGGCGGCGGCGTCGGCACCCGTGGCCCCGGCGAGTCGCAGCTCGAGACCGACCGCCGCCTCGCACGCCGCCGCATCTCGATCCTCAAGGGCAGGCTCCGCGACCTCGAGAAGCAGCGCCACATCCGCCGCCGCGAGCGCACCCGCACCGAGCAGCCCACCGTCGCCCTCGCCGGCTACACGAACGCAGGCAAGTCGACACTCCTGAACGCGCTCACCGACGCGGACGTCTCCGTCCGCAACCGCCTCTTCGAGACGCTCGACCCGACGACGCGCAGCTTCGAGCACGAGGGCCGCCGCTATCTCGTCACCGACACCGTCGGCTTCGTCCGCAGGCTCCCGCACCAACTCGTGGAGGGCTTCGCGGCCACGTTGGAGGAGACGCTCGTCGCCGACCTCGTCCTCCACGTCGTCGACGCCTCCGCACCGGAGGAGCGAATGCTCGAGCAGATGGCCGCCGTCGAGGCCGTGCTGCAGGAGATCGGCGCCGACGAGCTGCCCGTCCAGGTCGTCCTGAACAAGATCGACGCGGTCGACGCAGACGCGCGCCGGCGGCTCGGGAACCGCCACCCGGAAGCGATCCAGATCTCCGCGCTCAGCGGCGAAGGGCTCGACGCCTTACGCACCTGCGTCGCCGACCGCTTCGCGGAGCGCTTCGAGCCGGTGCGCCTCCTGCTCCCGTACAGCGAGGGCAAGCGCCTGAACGAGCTGTACGCGCTCGGCGCGCCGATCGAGCAGCGGGAGGACACGCCCGAGGGCGTGCTCGTCGTCGCGCGCCTGCCGCACCGCGAGATCCGCCGCTACGCGCCATATCTCGTCGACGGCGCGTGATCGAGCTGCTCCTCCTGCGGCTGCGCTCGGACGCCGTCGTCCCGGAGCGCGCCTACGCCGGTGACGCCGGCCTCGACCTCTCCGCCTGCGAGCGCATCGAGCTCGCACCGGGGCAGCGCGCCACCGTGGGAACCGGTCTCGCCGTCGCTATTCCGGACGGGTACGCGGGCTTCGTCCAGCCGCGCTCCGGGCTCGCCGCGAAGCACGGGATCACGATCGTCAACGCGCCTGGGCTCGTGGACTCGGGGTACCGGGGCGAGGTGAAGGTCGTCCTCCTCAATACCGACCGCGCGGAGCCGTTCGTCGTCGAGCCCGGCATGCGGATCGCGCAGCTGGTCGTCCTGCCGGTCCCCGACGTCACGGCGCGAGAAGTGGAGGAGCTGCCGGAGAGCGAGCGCGGCGAGCGCGGCTTCGGAAGCTCGGCGCACTGATGGCGCTCGAGCCCCGCATCCGCGTCTCGGCGCTGCTCCGCTGGAGCGACCGCGTCCTCCTCTGCCGGCACGAGAAGGCGGGACGCGGCGAGTACTGGCTGCTGCCGGGCGGCGGGGTGAACGCGGGGGAGTCCCTGCTCGAGGCGCTGCACCGCGAGCTCCGCGAGGAGGTCGGCGTCGGCGACGACCTGACCTTCGAGGGCCCGATCGCGATCGTCGACTCGATCTCGCCCAAGCGCTCCTTCACGACGAAGCACGTCGTCCACATCATCTTCGCCGGCGACCTCACCGGACGCTCGCTGGAGGCCGTCACCTCGCAGGACGCCGCCGTCCGCGGGCACCGGCTCTGCGACACGACCGAGCTCGACGAGCTCGCGCTGCATCCGCCGATCCAGCGCTTCCTGCGCCGCTGGCAGCCCGGCGACCCCGCGGCGTACCTCGGCGCGCTCTGGGCGCCGTAGGGGCCGGATGCCGCCGCTCAAGCGCGTCTCGATCCAGGGCTACCGCGCCGCGCGCGAGCTGGAGCTGGAGCCGCGCTCGATCTGCGCGCTCGTCGGCGAGGCCTCGTCCGGCAAGTCGACCGTCCTGACCGCGATCTGGACGCTGCTCGAGGCCGCGGCGCCGCCGCCGACGATCGAGGACGTCTCCAGCCAGGCGACGGCCGGCCGGATCCACCTCGAGGCCGACATCGAGCGCGGCGGAACGATCTTCCTCGACGCGCGCCCGCCCGAGACGCTCAACCTCAACCGCGCCGGTGCGCCGCCGGTGCTCTTCTTCCCGGCCAACCTCCGCTCGCGCACGATGCTCGCGCCCGCGACCGGCCGCGGCGCCGCCGAGGTCGCCGAGCTGCTGCGCCCTCCCTCGTTCGCGCATCACTGGGCCGCGGTCGACGGCGGGCTCGCGCTCGTGGAGGGGATGGAGAAGCTGCTCGCGTCGAACCTGCGCCGCTTCGTCCTCCTCGTCGAGGAGCCGGAGCTCTACCTCAGCCCGCACGCGCAGCGTCACCTCTACAGCGTTCTCCGCAAGCTCGCACAGCGCGGCAACCAGATCCTCTACTCGACCCACGCCCCCGTCTTCCTCAGCGTCGACCGGCTCGAGGAGCTGGCACTCGTCCGCCACACCGACGACGAGGGCACGACGCTCTTCCAGCCGCCGCCGCTCGCGCAGACGGAGACGTTCCGCGCGCTCTCGCAGTTCGACAGCGACCGCGCCGAGCTGTTCCTCGCGCGCTGCGCCCTGCTCGTCGAGGGCCGCACCGAGAAGCTGACGTTCCCGCTCGTCTTCCAGGCGCTCGGGATCGACGCCGACCGCGAAGGGATCCTCGTG
>DASZYW010000292.1:0-3223 GCA_035545195.1 Gaiellaceae bacterium | reverse complement strand
GAGCCGCGCCTACGTGATCTCGCCCAGCCACTTCCAGCGCGAGTCGGCGTATCCGGACGACTTCCCGCTGCGCGCGGAGATCGAGGGCGCGGGCACGATCGGCCGCGGCGGCAGCGCGATCCTCGCGCCGGACGGCGGCTACCTCGCGGGCCCGCTCCACGACGAGGAGGGGATCCTCTACGCGGAGCTCGACCCGTCGGCGCTGCTCGCGGAGCGGCAGCGCTTCGACCCGGTCGGCCACTACCACCGGCCGGACGTGCTCAAGCTCGGCGTCAACCCGAACGCGCGCGCGGGCGATGTGACGCCGAGTACACGTCCTTCCGGAGAATCAGCCCGTCCCTGAGCGGGAAGACGTCGACCCCGTCCCACTCCTTGCCGCCGGCGGTCGCCGTCCATTCGCAGACCGCGAAGCCGACGCTGACGCCGAGCGACCGCGTGCGGAACGAGAGGTCGGGGTTGTTCGCGAAGATCCGCCCGATGTGCTCGCGGACCGCCGTCTTCCCCTCGGCGCGCTCGTCGGCGGTGTGGTTGTGGAAGACGATCTCGTCGTGGTGGAGCGCGTCGATCGCGTCGAGATCCTGCGCGTTCCAGGCCGCGTTGTAGCGCTCGATCAGGTCGAGGATCGCGCCGCCGGGCGCGAGGCGGAGCTCCCACGGCGTCACCGACTCGGTGAGGAGGTGGCTGCCCGTCCAGTTGTCGTGCGCGAGAATCGCCTCCACCTCGTCCTCGTTCTCGGCCTGCACGGCGAACGCGACGCGCCGGTCGGGGAGCGGGCCGCCGAAGACGACGACCCCGCGCCGGACGAGGTCGTCCATGAGCGCCGCGTGCTCGACCCAGCCCGACTGCCCCTCGAGCGGCTGCGCCGCGTCCCACTCGGGCCCTGTCTGCGTGCGGACGACGTGGAAGAACGGCATCAGATCTCCCTCTCCGGCTGCGTGCGGTCGCCTCCGGCATCGCCCGTGTTGGCCGTCCCGCGGGGCTCGATCAGGAGGACGTGCGTCTCCTCGTCGGCTTTTGGACAGTGCTCGACGCCGCGCGGGACGACGTAGAGCTGGCCCGGCTCGAGCACGACGTCGCGATCCCGGAGCTGGATCGTCAGCCGCCCGGAGAGCACGAGGAAGAAGTCGTCGGTGTCCTCGTGGCTGTGCCAGACGAACTCGCCGAGGACCTTGACGACGACGAGCTTCTCGTCGTTGTAGTAGCCGACGATTCCGGGCGTGTAGGGCGCCTCGAGCAGCGCGAGCTTCTCCGCCAGGTCGATGCGGTCGTCCACGCCCGGAGCCTACGTACGGCGCCGCAGCCTGCGTGCGTCGCCGTCGCGGCGCGTCACGCCGTCGGCGTCGAAGCGCTCGAGGTAGAGCTGCGCCGCGCGGCGGCCGACCCCGAGCGCGTCGCGGAACTGCGCGAGCGCGATCCCGTCGAAGAGCGCCTCGCGCGCCTGCTCGTACGCCGCAGGCGAGACGGCGAGCCCGTCGCCGAGGCGGACGAGCCGCCCCTGCTGCTCGAGGAAACGCGCCAACGCCGCGTCGTCGACGCGGACCGGCTCGATCCCGAGCTGCGCCTCGACCGCGGCGGCCTCCTCCTCCCGGCCCGCGAGCGCGCCCGCCGCGCCCGGCCGGTAGAGCCTGGCGCCGCGCAGCTCGAGCCCGAGCTGCGGGACGACGGCTCTCGCCCACTCCGCCGCCGGAACCGGGACGCCCGGGTCGAGCGGGTCGGCCGCGTCGAGTGCCTGCTCCAGCCCGGCGCGGAACTCGTCCAGCCACTCGTCGGACCAGCGCCACTCGCCGTCCACGAGCGCCGGCGCGTGGACGAGCGTCTCGCCGCGCTCGAGCGCCTCGAAGCGGGCGACGTCGGCGTGCCGCGGCGGCGCCGCGTCGAGGACGGCGCCGCCGCCGACCGTCGTGCCGGCGCGCAGGACGACGCGGTCGCCGCGCGCGGCGACGACCGGCTCGGCGAGGCGCAGCTGGGCGAAGCGCTCCCCGGCGCGCGCGACGCGTGCGACGACGTCCGCGGTGCCGTGGTGGACGTGCACCCGCGCGGGCAGCTCGCCCAGCGGCTCCAGCGCCACGTCGAGGCGGTAGCTCGAGGCGAACGCTCCCGGCGTGACGAGCGCGTCGCCGCGGCGCAGGTCCCGCCGCTCGATCCCGGGAAGCGCGACCGCTACGCGCTGGCCGGCCTCGGCGCGCGCGACGTCGGTGTCGTGCACCTGGACGCTGCGCACGCGCACCCGGCGCCCACCGGGCTCGACCGCGAGCTCGTCGCCCTCGCCGATCGTCCCCGACCAGAGCGTCCCGGTGACGACGGTGCCGATGCCGCGCAGCGAGAAGGAGCGGTCGACGTAGAGCCGCGTCGGCCCGTCGCCCGCGCCGTGCTCGACCCCGGTCGCCACCTCGGCGAGCGCGGCGCGCAGCTCGTCGAGCCCGGCGCCGGTGCGCGCGCTCGTCGCGACCACGCGCGTCCCCGGGACGAGCTCCTCCGCCTCGGCGCGCGCGAGCTCGAGCGTGTCCTCGTCCACGAGATCGGCCTTGGTGAGCGCGACGACGCCGCGCTCGATCCCGAGCAGGCGCAGGATCGCGAGGTGCTCGTGCGTCTGCGGCCGCGCACCCTCGGCGGCGTCGATCACGAGCAGGAAGAGGTCGATCCCGCTCGCGCCGGCGACCATCGCGCGGACGAACCGCTCGTGGCCGGGCACGTCGACGACCGAGAGGCGCCGTCCGTCGGGCAGGTCGAGCGGCGCGTAGCCGAGGTCGATCGAGATCCCGCGCGCCTGCTCCTCCGGCAACCGGTCGGTGTTGCAGCCGGTCAGCGCCTCGACGAGCGCCGTCTTGCCGTGGTCGATGTGTCCCGCGGTGCCGACGGTGAGCGGCATACGCTGAGCAGCCTATGACGCTCGCGCTCTCGTGGAGCGGCGGCAAGGACTCGGCGCTCGCGCTCCACGCGCTCCGCGAGCAGGGCCGGCAGCCGGCGACGCTCCTGACCACGGTGACCGAGACGTACGACCGGATCTCGATGCACGGCGTCCGCCGCACGCTGCTGCGCCGGCAGGCGGAGGCGGTCGGCCTCCCGCTCGTCGAGATCGAGATCCCGCCGAGCTGCACGAACGACGTCTACGAGGCGCGGATGGCGGCGGCGTTCGCGGCGCCGCTGGCCGAGGTCGAGGAGGTCGCGTTCGGCGACCTCTTCCTCGCGGACGTCCGCAGCTACCGCGAGACCCGCATGGCGG
>DASZYW010000291.1:0-8954 GCA_035545195.1 Gaiellaceae bacterium | reverse complement strand
CACGAAGCCGGGGCGGCTCACGACCGAGGAGCGCACGATCGTCCAGACGCACCCGGAGCTGGGCGAGCGGATCATCGCGCCGATCGACCGCCTGCAGGCGGTGCGCCCGATCGTCCGCCACTGCCACGAGCGCTGGGACGGCCGCGGCTACCCGGACGGCCTCGCCGGCGAGCAGATCCCGCTCGAGTCGCGCGTGATCTTCGTGTGCGACGCGTACCACGCCATGACGACCGACCGGCCCTACCGCAAGCGACTGAGCCACCGCGAGGCGCTGCGCCGCCTCGAGGAGGGCGCAGGCAGCCAGTTCGACCCGGACGTCGTCGCCGCGGCCGTCAAGGTTCTCGACCGCTAGCGCCGGTCCGTCGCGGCCACGTCCGGAAATTGATTCCGGCCGTGGCCGTTTCGGCCTCGACCGCTCGGAGGAGCGGCGCGCAGCCATCCGGCGCGGACCGTCTGTTCCGGCCTTGTCCGGAAATTGATACCGGCCATGGCCGTTTCGGAGGAGCCGTCAGCCGGCTTCGGCGAAAGCCTCGTCCGCGCCCTCGAGCGTGTGGGCGAGGCGGCGGAACGGGCCCTCCTGCGCGAGCAGGTCGCGCTCGGTGCCGCGCTGGATCACCTGGCCGCGCTCGACCACGAGGATCTCGTCGGCGCGGCGGACGGTCGAGAGGCGGTGCGCGATGATGATCGAGGTGCGCCCGCGCAGGAGCCGGTCGAGCGCGTGCTCGATCAGGACCTCGGTCGGGCGGTCGATGTTCGAGGTCGCCTCGTCGAGGACGAGGATGCGCGGATCCGCGAGCAGCGCCCGCGCGATCGAGATCAGCTGCCGCTCGCCCGCGGAGAGGCCCGCGCCGCCCTCGCGCACGGCGTGGTCGAGCCCACCCGAGAGTCGCGCCGCGACGCGGTCGACGCCGACGGCCGCCGCGGCCGCCGCCACCTCCTGGTCGCTGGCGTCCGGCTTCGCGAAGCGGATGTTCGACGCGATCGTGCCGCTGAAGAGGAACGGATCCTGGAGCACGACGCCGAGCTGGCGCCGGTACGAGCGCAGCTCCACCTCGCGCAGGTCGCGGCCGTCGACGCGCACCGCGCCCTCATCGGGGTCGTAGAAGCGGCCGACGAGCCGTGCGACCGTCGACTTGCCGTGGCCGGACTCGCCGACGAGCGCGAAGCAGCCGCCGCGCGGGATCCGGAACGAGATCCCCCGGATCACCGGCTCCTTGCCGTACGCGAAGACGACGTCCTCGAGCTCGAGGTCGCCCTCGATTCGCGGCAGCTGAGCGGCCTTCGCGTGGTCGCGGAGGTCGGGCTCCTCGTCGAGGATCGCGGCGATCTTGACCATCGCCGCCGCGCCGGACTGCAGCTGCCCGTACACGTCCGAGAGCTCCTGCAGCGGCTGGAAGACGAGCTGGAGCAGGTAGATCGCCGTGATCAGCGTCCCGATCGTCAGCGTGTGGTGCGCGAACAGCCGCTCGCCGACGTAGAGCGTCGCGACCGTCGCGACCACGCCGAGGAACTCGATCGACGGGAAGAAGACCGAGAAGATCCGCTGCACGAGCGTCGACTGCTCCTTGTTGGCGGCGTTCAGCGCGTCGAACTCCCGCTGAAACGCGCGCTCGCGGTTGTAGGCCTGCACGACCGCCATCCCCGCCACGGACTCCGCGATCTGCGCGGTCACCGACGCGATCCGGTTGCGCTGCTCGACGAGCGCGACATGGGACGTGCGCTGGAACCAGCGCGTCAGCACGAGCGCCGGCGGGAGGACGGCGAAGACGACGAGCCCGAGCCGCCAGTCGGCGATCAGGAGCGCGACGAGCGCGGCGGGGAGGAGGATCACGTTCGAGACGAGCGTCGGCATCCCCTGCGAGAGCACGTCGGAGACGGCGTCCACGTCGCTCGTCAGCCGCGCGATGATCCAGCCCGCCTTCTGCTGGGAGAAGTAGCGGAGCGAGAGCCCGGTCAGGTGGTCGAAGAGGTCGCGCCGGAGCGCGAGCACCATCGCCTGGCCGATCCCGGCGAGCCCGCGGATCAGGATCGCCTGCAGCACCCAGCCGCAGGCGGCGACGCCGAGGTAGATCAGGACGATCACGGTCAGGTAGCGCTCGTTGCCGGCGCGGATCCCCTTGTCGATCGCGCTCCGGACGAGCAACCAGCCGCCGGTCTGCGCCGACGCGTTCCCGGCGGCGACCAGCACCATCAGCGCGGCGACCCTCCGCCGGCCCTCGAGGTACTTGCCGAGCTTCCTCACGCCGCCACCACCTCGTCGCCGAACAGCGCCGCGAAGGCCCCGTCCCGCCTCAGCAGCTGCGCGGGGGTGCCCGACTCGACGATCCGCCCGTCGACGAGCACGACGGCGCGGTCGGCGAGCTCGACGGTGGAGAGCCGCTGTGTCGCGACGAGCACCGTCTTGCCCTCGAGCGCCGGGCGGAGCCGCTTCACGAGCCGCCGCTCGGTGAGCGTGTCGACCGCGGAGAGCGGGTCGTCGAGCACGATCACGCGCGCACCGGTGATCAGCGCGCGGGCGAGCGCGACCCGCTGGCGCTGGCCGCCCGAGAGGTTGACGCCGCGCTCCCCGATCAGCGTGTCGTAGCCGTCCGGGAGCCCAGGCGCGAACGTGTCGACGCCGGCCGCAACGCACGCGGCGAGCACGGTGTCCCAGTCTGCGTCCTCGCGCCCGGCGGTCAGGTTCTCGCGCAACGGGACGGAGAAGAGCACCGGCCGCTGCGTCACGAGCGCGACGGCGGAGCGCAGCTCGGCGATCGGCGTGTCGCGCGTGTCGACGCCGCCGACGAGCACGCTTCCCTCGGTCGGGTCGTAGAAACGCGGCAGCAGGTTGAGCAGCGACGTCTTCCCCGAGCCGGTCGCGCCGCAGACGGCGACGACCTCGCCGGGCTCGATCTCGAGGTCGAGCTCGTGCAGGACGTCGTGCTCGCCGCCGTAGGCGAACGAGACGCGCTCGAAGACGACGGGGAGCGGCCCCTCCGGGAGGTGCTTCGGCGACACGGGCTCCGGCAGCGGTTCGATCCCGTCCAGCCACGCGAACGAGCGGCCCGCCGAGGCGAGCGCCCGCTGCGCGAGGTTCGTGATCCAGCCGAGCGCCTCCAGCGGCCAGACGAGCTGCAGCAGCAGCGTCTCGAAGAGGACGAACTGGCCGATCGAGAGCTGGTCGTGGATCACGGCGCGGCCGCCGAAGAAGACGACGGCCGCGATCGAGAGCGACGGCAGGTAGTAGAGCCCCGGCAGGTGGCGGGCCTCGACGCCCGCCTGGCGGAGCACCGTGTCCCGGACCGCGCCCGCCTTGCCGCCGAAGCGCGAGCGGACGTCGTCCTCGCGTCCGAACGCCTGCACCATCTCGATCCCGACGACCGCCTCGTCGGCCGCCTCGGTCACGTCGCCCTTTCGTTCCTGCACCTCGCGCGAGATCGGCGACACGCGCCGGGCGAAGCGCAGCGCGAGCACGGTGATCGGCGGCATCGCGATCGCGGTGTAGAGCGCGAGCCGAGGGTCGACGACGACGAGCACGATCCCCGCCGCGACGATCATCATCACGCTCTGCATCCCCTGGACGAGGCCCCAGCCGATGAAGTAGCGGATCGGGTAGAGGTCGTTCGTCGCGCGCGACAGCACCTGGCCCGTCGCGTGCCGGTCGAAGAAGGCGCGTGGGTACTTCAGGTACTGCCAGTAGAGGAGCTCGCGCATCCGCGCCTCGATCCGGATCCCGATGCGCGCGGTCGTGAAGCGTCGGACGAAGTTGATGCACGCCCGGAGAGCGGCGAGCCCGAGGATCGCGGCGGCGTACGGCCAGATCGGGGTTCGGTGCGAGACGATCGAGTCGTCGACCGTCCGCTGGATCAGGACCGGGATCGTCGTCGAGATCAGCGTGTAGGCGAACGAGCAGCTGAGCCCGAGGAAGCCCAGGCGACGCTCCGCCCACCAGAGGCGGAGCAGCCTGCGGAAGGTCGGCAGCAGGCCGAGGTCGGGCGGGTCGACGGTGTTCGCGTATCCGGGCATGGCGAAACGTCCCCGGCCGGACACCCCTCCGCGCTCGGCCGCGGGCAGCCGTCCGACGATACCAGCGGCCTGCGAGGCTGAGCTATCGGCGCCGCGTCCGGGCCGCCGGCTTCCGCACCGGCAGCTTCTCCTCCGTCGCCGCGGCCGGCTCGAGCTCGGGCTCGGGCGGCGGCGAGGGAAGCGGCGTCGGCGGAGGCGGTGGCGCTGGCTCCGGCTGCGGAGCGGGCTCGGGATCCGGCTCGAGGATGAGCGCCAGCGCCGCGCGCTCCTCCTGAAGCCTCACGCGCTGCCGCGCGAGCTCCCGCTCGACGTCGTGGACGGCGCGCTCGCGCTCCTCGAGCCGCTCGCGCTCCGCCTGGGCGAGCGCCAGCTCCGCCGCCGCCGCGCGCTCGCGCTCCTCCGCCGCTCGGATCGCGTCCGCGAGCTCCTGCTCGCGCGCCGAGGAGCCGGCCGATTCGTCCCTCCGGGAGAGCTTGCGCTGCAGCTCGATCAGCTCCCGCTCGCGCGCCGCGACCGCCTGCGCCCGCTCGCGCAGCTCCCGCTTCAGCTCCTCGATCGCGCCGAGCTGCTGCTGCAACGTCGCCGTCTGCACCGATTCGTCCACGAAGGGAGTGTGGCCGTCGTACGTCGATCTGGCAACAGCTACTGCGCCGTGTCCAGCGGCCAGACGACGCTGACGAAGTAGGGGAGACCGGCGATCGTCGTCCGGCAGGTGATCCACTCGAGCTCGAGCGGGCCGTCGGCCGTGGCGATCTCGTGGTTGCCGCGCAGCACGTCGTTCAGCCTGGCCTTCGTGAAGTGCGGCTCGGCGCGCTCGGCGGAGCTGTCGCCGACGCGCATTGTGAGCAGCTGCTCGCGCGTGTAGCCGGTCAGCTCGCAGGCGGCGTCGTTCACGGCGACGTAGGTGCGGTCGTCGTCCCAGACGAAGACCGCGACGCCGCTCATCGTCGAGACGGCCTCGCCGAGGAGCGCGAGCTGGGCGAGCGCCTGTCCTCCGGGATCGGTGGCGGTCATCCGGACGATCCTTGCACGGTCTGCGGAAGGACGAGCTGGAAGCTGGCGCCGTTCGGGTCGGCGCTCTCGTAGAGCAGGTCTCCGCCGTGTGCTCGCGCGTAGGAGCGGGCGATCGCGAGGCCGAGGCCGGTACCGGTGACGCCGGTCGCCCGCGACGGCTCGCTGCGGGAGAAGCGCTCGAACAGGTCGGGGACGAACTCCGGCGGGACGCCGGGCCCGCTGTCGCGGACGGTGAGGCGGAAGTGGCGGTCGCTCTGCTCCGCCCGGACGACGACGGGCGGACGGCCGTAGCGGAAGGCGTTCGTGACGAGGTTGGAGACGATCCGCTCGAGCGCGTTCCGGTCGACCGAGGCGACGAGGTCGTTGGGGACGTCGACCTCGACCGCGTCCGGCTCCGGCGCTGCGGACGCGACGATCTCGTCCACGTGGGCCCGCACCGCGAGCGGCCGCGGCTCGATGTTGATCGCCTCGGCGTCGACGCGCGACAGGTCGAGCAGCTGCTCGATCAGGACGGCCATGCGGTGCGTCTGCTGCAGGAGCGCGTTCTTCACCTGCTCGGTCTGAGCCGGGTCGAGCCGGTCGCCGAGGTGGTGGAGCGTCGTCACGAAGCCGTGGATCGTGGTCATCGGCGTTCGCAGCTCGTGGGCCGCGAGCGCGATGAAGCTCGCCTGCACCTCGTTCGCCCGCTCGAGCGCGAGCCGCGCCTCGTGCTCGGCCTCGAAGAGGCGGACACGGTCGAGCGCGACGCCGGTGAGCGCGCCGAGCGTCCGCAGCAGCCCGAGCTCGTCCTCGCCGAAGTACGGCGCGTACGGCGACGTCCAGACCTCGAGCGTCGGCCCGTCCGGGACGGCGATCTCCACCGGCTCGGACTCGTCGCTCTCCATCACGGCCGAGCTCCAGGTCCCGACGAGCGTCCCCTGGGCGTTGCGGATCGCGAGCGTGCGCGCGCCGACGAGCTCGGCCGCGGTGCGGAGGACGCGGCCGGCGACCTCCTCCTGCGTCTCGGCGAACGTGAGCAGGCTGCCGAGCGCCGCCTGCAGCCGCTGCTGCTCGGGCGAGCGCCACCAGACGCGGACGAGCTGCGGCGGCGCGAGGCCGAGGTAGAAGGCGATCACGGCGAGCGCCCCGAGCGAGTTCGCGCCGAGCTCGAGGCCCGGGTCGGCGGCGCTCGTGTTCGCGACGAGGAAGATCGCGACGGTGATCGCCGCCGAGGCGAGCGAGAGCATCTGCATCCGGCGCCGCGCCACCGACGGCTGCGCGCGGCCGGCCCGCCAGAGCCGCACCGAGGTGAGGAAGGCGAGCAACGTCCAGTGGATCAGGAAGAGGACGAGGAACGCCACGAAGTACGCCGGCCACGACTCTCCCGACTTGGGGATGCGCGGCATCGCGAACGTCCACGCGAGCAGCACCGCGGTGAGCGCGAAGAAGGCGTTGTCGAGCTCGCGGCGCGCCCTGCGGAACACGGTCGTGAAGCGGAAGAGCAGGAACGGGAAGAGCACGAGCAGGGCGATCAGGAATCGCGTCAGGATGCGGGCGGGGACGTTGCCCTGGTGGTTCGGGATCAGGCCGAGGAGCTCGAGCAGCCCGAGCGACCCGAACGCGATCGCCGCCCACATCGCCGCCTGGTCGCGGCGGCGGCGGAACGAGACCACCGCGACCACGGCCAGCGCGATGTAGGCCGCGATGTCGAAGATGCGTAGAACGTGGATTGCGCCGTGCACGCAGGCTCCCCCGTGGCGAGTGCAGCCGAACTGTACGCGTGAGCGGCCCTCGGGTCGACCCCTGGGCCGCTCACGCCGGGATCACGGCTTCGCGGTGCCGACGACCGCTTGCGAGCACTCGCTCTTCCCGAACTCGTAGTCGCCCGGTACGCCCTTGCGCAGCTGAAGGATGACGAAGCAGTTGGTCGTGTGCGCGTTCCCGAGGTGGACGACGTTCGGGATCGTGTCCATCAGGCGGTCGCCCGCGTAGAGAATCCAGGCCTGCACGGCGATCTGGGACGGCTTGCCGAGCTGTTGCGCCCGGATGCGGTACATGACGGTTCGGCTGTCGGGGAAGGAGGTGCGGACGGCGCCGCATTCGTGGTTGCGGTCGGGCCGGACGCAGCCGCCGACGAGCCTCCCCGTGTGCGGGATGCCGCTGGCCGTCGAGCAGCCCAGGAAGAAGAAGCGGTTCGAGCCACCGGTCGGCACCGAGCCCTCGACGCAGGGGATCTGCCGGTCGCCGAAACGGATGCCGTCGTAGGCGGTCACGCGGAAGGTGATCCAGCCGTTCGCGACCGACACGTCGAACGACGCGAGGTCCGGCGGGCCGCCCTTCGTGTCGCCGCGGGGATCGCGGATGTGGCAGACGCTGCAACCGGGGGCCATCAGTGTCGTCTTGCTGCCGAGGCTCTGGATCGCGTACAGCGTCGGCTGTACCCCGAGGCTGAAGCGGAGCAGCACCTGGAAGGTCTGGTCGCCGGCGATGTACGCGGTGAAGTCGTACGTGCCGCCGTGCTCGATCTTCTCCGCGAAGTGGAAGCTCCCGTTCGCGTCGGGGGTCGAGAAGCTGTTGGTCGGCCCCTGCTCGAGGCGGAGCTTCTGCCGCAGCGTGTCCGAGTGGAGGACGATCGTGAACTTCTGGGCGTTCACGGTCGGGCCCTCTGGACTGAGGAGCACGAGGTCGGAGTCGGCCGCTCCCGCCGGCCGCTCAACCGTGTGCGTGGCCGGGGCGACCGGTGGCGGTGCCGCCGCCAGGGCGGCCGCCGGCAGTGCAAGCGCGATAGCAAGTAGGGGCAGGAGCTTCATCGCTCTCCTCTCAGCTCTCGGGTCTCGATGATCCGTTCGAAGGGGACCGAGGCCCGCTGGTGCACCTCGGCCACGAGCTCTTCGGAGTCGCTCGCGAAACGCGAGAAGACGCCGTCGTCCTCGGGGAGGAAGGTCGAGCCGAGGAACTCGATCGCGGCGCCGTCCAGGCGCAGTGCGGCCACCGCGTCGGCGAGCCTCACGGCGTCGGCCTGCAGCGTCTCCGCCGCCGCTCCCGGCTCGTAGCGCTCGGTCAGGTACTCGGGCATGCGCCGATCGTGCAATCCGCGCGCCGGCGGAGATAGTGCGGATTCCCACCGATCAGTGGATACTCGGCCGATGCGGGTCGTGGGCCGCGACGCGGAACTGGCGGCGGTCGAGGCGTTCCTCGCCGGAGCGCCCTCCGGGCCGCGGGCGCTGCTGCTCGAGGGCGTCGCCGGGATGGGGAAGACGACCGTCTGGCTGGAGGGGGTCGCCGCTGCGCGCGCGCAGGGGCTGCTCGTCCTCGAGAGCCGCGCCGCGCAGGCGGAGTCGGCGCTCGGCTTCGGCGCGGTGATCGACCTCCTCGCGCCGGTCGCAGGCGATGTCCTCCCGGAGCTGCCGCCGCCCCAGCGCGCTGCGCTCGCGGTGGCGCTGCTGCTCGAGGACGCCGACGGGCCTGCGCCGCAGCAGAAGGACGTCTCGGTCGCTGTGCTCGGTGCGCTGCGCCTGCTCACCCGGCGCGGCCCCGTCCTCGTCGCGCTCGACGACGTCCAGTGGCTCGATGCGGCATCCGCTCAGGTGCTCGCCTACGCGCTGCGGCGGGTCCGGGACGAGCCGGTCGGCGTGCTCGCGAGCAGGCGCAGCGGCGAGCCCACCGCGTTCGCGCTCGAGGCGCTCCGCCCCGACGCCGAGCTGACGCGGATCGAGCTCGCCGGGCTCAGTCTCGGCTCGCTCCACCACCTCGTCCGGGACCGGCTCGGCGTCTCGCTCGACCGGCCGGCGCTGAGCCGGCTGACGAAGGCGTCGGGCGGCAACCCGTTCTTCGCGCTCGAGATCGTGCGTCAGGCGGAACGGCGGCCCGACGCGGAGCTTCCCGTCCCGCGCGGGCTGCGCGAGCTCGTCGCCGAGCGCCTCGCTGGGCTGGAGCCCGCCGCGCGGGAGGCCGTC
>DASZYW010000290.1:0-5836 GCA_035545195.1 Gaiellaceae bacterium | reverse complement strand
ACGAGGATCCGGTCGGCGAGCTCGTCCGCCTCGTCGAGGTACTGCGTCGTCAGGAAGAGGGTCGCGCCGTCCGCCACGAGACGCCGGATCACGCCCCACATGCGCACGCGGCTCGTCGGGTCGAGACCGGTCGTCGGCTCGTCGAGGAAGAGCACCGGCGGCCGCATCATGAGGCCGGCGGCGAGATCGAGCCGCCTCCGCATCCCGCCCGAGTACTCCTTCAGGAGCCGATCCGCGGCGTCGGCGAGCTCGAACTGCTCGAGCAGCTCGGCGGCGCGGGCGCGCGCGGCGGCGCGGCCCAGACCGCCGAGGCGGCCGACGAGGACGAGGTTCTGGCGTCCTGTCAGCAGCTCGTCGAGTGTCGCGGCCTGCGCGGTGACGCCGATCAGTCGCCGCACCTCCTGCGGCTCGCGAAGGACGTCGTGGCCGGCGACACGAGCAGCGCCCTCGTCGGGGAGCGTGAGCGTCGTGAGGATGCGGAGCGCCGTCGACTTGCCGGCCCCGTTGGGTCCGAGCACGCCGAGGATCGCGCCCGCCGGCACGGCGAGGTCGAGCCCATCCAGGGCGACCGTGGCGCCGAACCGCTTGCGGAGTCCCGTTGCTTCGATCATCTGCACCCTTCCTTACCGGTCGTCAAGTAATCGAGCGCAGCCAGGACGGCTCGATCTCGCTGGAGCAGCGCGTGCGCATGCTCGCCTCGATCGGCGCGGTGATGATCACGCTGATGGGCGCGGTGTTCGACGACGACGAGGCCGCCACGGTCGCAGGCCATCTCCGGCGCGCCGTCCGCGATCTCTTCCCGGGCTAGCTGGGACTACCCTGGCGTCGTGCCGGAGCTGCCGGAGATGGAGGCGTGGCGACGCCAGCTCACTGAGCCGGTCTCCGCCGCCCCGATCCTCAAGGCGGGGCCGGCGCACATCGCGACGCTGAAGACGTTCGACCCGCCGCTGCGCGCGCTCGAGGGCAGGCGCCTCGCGGGAGCGGAGCGGCGCGGGAAGCGGCTCCTCTTCCCCACCGACGACGGAGAGCTGGTGCTGCTCGTGCACCTGATGACGGCGGGGCGGCTGAAGACGGTGCCGGCCGGCGGCGCGGCGCCGAAGCAGCCGGCGTTCCAGCTCGAGTTCGAGGGCGGCTCGAAGCTCGTGCTCACCGAGAACGCGCGCAAGAAGCGCGCAGGCGTCTGGCTGCTCACGCCCGCCGCGGCCGCCGCCGAGCTCGAGCACCTCGGCCCCGAGGCGCTCGGCCTCGGCGCGGAGCGGCTCGGCGAGATCCTGCGCGGCGAGTCGCGGCGCCTGCACGCCGCGCTCCGCGACCAGCGCCTGATCGCCGGGATCGGCCGCGCGTGGGCGAACGAGATCCTGCACGCGGCGAAGCTCTCCCCCTACGCGCTCACCGGCGACCTCACTGACGAGGAGGTCGCCCGCCTCGCCGCCGCGATGGACGCCGAGCTCGACCGCGGCCTCGCCCTCCGCGAGCAGGGCGCCTCCGACGAGAAGACGTACCGCGTCCACCGCCGTCTCGGCGAGCCGTGCCACGTCTGCGGGACGCCGCTCGCGCAGGTCGACTTCGAGGAGCACACGATCTTCTACTGCCCCACCTGCCAGACCGGCGGCCGCGTCCTCAAGGACAGGCGACTCTCGCGCCTGCTCCGTTAGGCTCCCGGTATGGCCACCGTTGCCGACGCGATGAACAAGACCGTGCTCACGGTCGACCCGACCGCGTCGATCGGCGAGGCGGCGGAGAAGATGATCGAGGGCGCCTCGGGCGCGGTGATCGTCGTCGAGGACGGCGTCCGGATCATCGGCATCTGCACGGAGCGCGACATCATGCGCGCCGTCTCGCAGCGCGCCCGCGCGGCCGAGGCGAAGGTGCGGCAGTGGATGACCGAGAGCGTCGTCACGATCGAGCCGGACACGACGATCGAGGACGCGACGCGGATGATGCACGAGCACAACTTCCGCCACCTCCCCGTCGTCAAGGACGGCCGCCCGCTCGGGATCGTCAGCCTGCGCCGGCTCTCCCGCTGGGAGTTCGACCACCAGAAGTAGTCCGTCGGACCGCCCGATTAGGGTCCGACTCGATGATTCGCCTCTTTCCCGAGCGCGGCGGCTGGCTGGAGGTCGTCTGCGGCCCGATGTTCTCCGGCAAGAGCGAGGAGCTGATCCGCCGCCTGCGCCGCGCCGAGATCGCCGGGCAGCGCGCGCTGATCGTCAAGCCGAAGGTCGACGACCGCTTCGACATCGGCCACGTCGTCTCCCACGCCGGGGCGAAGATGCGCGCGGTCGCGGTCGAGTCGCCGGCCGACATCCCAGGGCTCGTCGACGGGTACCAGGTGGTCGGCGTCGACGAGGTGCAGTTCTTCCCGTCCGAGATCGTGCTCGTGATCGACACCCTGGTGGAGCGCGGGATGCGCGTGGTCGCAAGCGGGCTCGACCAGGACTTCCGCGGGCTCCCCTTCGGCTCGATGCCCGAGCTGCTCTGCCGCGCGGAGCTCGTCGACAAGCTGCAGGCGGTCTGCCATCGCTGCGGCGGGCCGGCGACGATGACGCAGCGGCTGGTGGACGGACACCCGGCCCCCGCGGACGGCGCCACGATCGTCGTCGGCGCGCTCGAGCAGTACGAGGCGCGCTGCCGCTCCTGCCACGAGCTGGCGGAGCCGGCGCAGGCGACCGGCTAGACCGCGCACTCGCTCGGGTACGGTCGAACCGTGCACGGCGAGCACCACCACGGCCACGCGCACGGCGTCAACGAGGACTCCGACGCCAGGAGGCTCGCCGCCGCGCTCGCGCTGATCGCCGCGTTCATGGCGGTCGAGGTCGTCGTCGGGATCCTCGCCCACTCGCTCGCGCTGCTCTCCGACGCCGGCCACCTGCTCACCGACGCCGGCGGGCTCGTCATGTCGCTCGTCGTGCTCCGTCTGATGCGGCGCCCCTCCGGCGGCAACCTCACCTTCGGGCTGCGCCGCTCCGAGATCCTCTCCGCGCAGGCCAACGGCGGCACCCTGCTCGTGCTCGCCGGCCTCGTCGTCTACGGCGGCGTCCACCGGCTCGTCACGCCGCCCGCCGCGCAAGGGACGGCGATCCTCGTCGTCGCGCTCGCGGGCATCGTCGTCAACCTCCTCGCGACCTGGCAGCTCGCCCACGCGAACCGCGAGTCGCTGAACGTCGAGGGCAGCTTCCAGCACGTCCTCACCGACCTGCTCGCCTTCGTCGCCACGGCGATCGCCGGCGGCGTGATCGTCGCCACCGGCTGGACGCGCGCGGACGGCGTCGCCGCCCTCTTCGTCGCGGCGGTGATGCTCCGCTCGGCCTGGAACCTGCTGCGCGACTCCGGCCGGGTGTTGCTCGAAGCCGCGCCCGAAGGGATGGACGTCGAGCAGATCGGCCAGGCGCTCGCACACCATCCGCGCGTGCAGAGCGTCCACGACCTGCACGTCTGGCAGATCGGCTCGGGGTTCCCGTCGCTCTCGGCGCACGTGCTCGTCCATCCGGGCGACGACTGCCACGGCATCCGCCGCGAGCTCGAGGCGCTGCTGCGCGACCGGTTCGAGATCGTGCACACGACCCTCCAGGTCGACCACGCCGCCGAGGGCGGCCTGCTCCGGATCGGCGCTACGCCAGGCGGATCGTCAGCGTCCCGCCGCTGAGCGTCACGGAGCCGCCGAGCGCCTCGACGAGCCTCACGGCGACCGCGGCGCCGAGGTCGCGCAGCTCCTGCCCGAGCACGACCGGCCCGGACGCGTCGGTGACGGGCGAGACGTCGATCTCGCCGCCACGCACGACCACCGAGACCTCGTCGAGCCCGCCGTGGCGGAGCGCCGACTGGACGAGCGCGGCGACGCCCCGCTCCAGCCCCTCGGCGTCCGACTCGAGCGCGACGCCCTCGCCGGAGACGTGCACGCGGTCCTCGCCGAGCCGCTCGGCGGCGGCGCGGGCAAGCGAGAGCGTGTCCGTCTCGCGCGCGCCGGGCTCGTAGCGGCCGTCCTCGATCCGCGCCGCCAGCGACAGCTCGTCCAGCAGCTCCAGGATCTGGGCCGCCGCCGCCTCGATCATCTCGACGTACCGGTCGTCCGGCGGCCCGAGCGTCCCGCCCCGCGCAAGCGTCTTGGCGAAGCCGCTCACCGTCGCGAGCGGGGTGCGGATGTCGTGGCTCGCGAGGGAGACGAGCCGCGCGAAGGACGTGTCACCGGTCACGTGCGGTCTACCCTAGACGGGATGCCCGAGACGACGCGCAGCGCGATCGACCTCCAGGCGGCGGCGCCGGAGGTGCCGATCGGCCTCTCCCGCGCGGGTGTGACCGGCGTGCAGAAGGCGGTGCGCATCGGCCGCGGCAAGGGCGAGAAGCTGATCGCCGCCACGATCGACTGCACGGTCGACCTCGACCCTTCGCAGAAGGGCGTCCACATGTCGCGCTTCCCCGAGCTGTTCGAGGAGGCGGTCGAGCGCGTCGTGGACGACGACGCCTTCCTCGTCGAGGATCTCGCGGAGCAGGTCGCGCGCCGGATCGTCGCCCGCCAGGAGGCGCTCGTCGCCGAGGTGAGGATCGTCGCGCAGTACCCGTACGAGCGCCGAACGCCGGTGACGAGGCTCTCGACGCAGGAGATGGTCTCGCTGATCGGCATCGCCGCCGCCTCGCGCGAGCGGGTGCGGCGCGTCGTCGGCGTCGAGGCGACCGGGATCAACGCTTGCCCGTGCGCGCAGGGCCTCGTGCGCGGACGCGCCGCCGATCGGCTCGCGGACGCGGGCTTCGAGGACGACGACGTCGAGCGGATCCTCCAGCTCGTCCCGATCGCGACCCACAACCAGCGCGGCCGCGGCACGCTCCTGCTCGGCACCTCGCAGCACGTCAACGCCGAGCGTCTCGTCGAGCTCGTCGAGGGCTCGATGTCGAGCCCGATCTACGAGCTGCTGAAGCGCCCAGACGAGCTGTTCGTGGTCGAGCACGCGCACCTGCAGCCGCGCTTCGTCGAGGACTCGGTCCGCGTCGCGCTCAAGTCGGTGCTCGACGAGCTGCCGCAGCTCGGCGACGGCGACTTCGTCCTCTCCCGCCAGGTGAACTTCGAGACGATCCACGCGCACGAGGTCGTCGCCGAGCGGTACGGCACGGCCGGGGAGCTGCGCGGCGAGCTCGCGGGCGCGGCGCACGGGCCGCACCGGCACGCCGAGCTCAGAGACTGGCTGCGGTCTTAGCGCCGATCCAGCGGCGCCAGAGCGTGGAGCGGTTCTCCTCCCCGCGCAGCAGGCGCCGGATGTTCTGCCGGTGCAGGAAGATCACGCCGCCCGAGGCGACCGCTGCGAACGCCCACACCGGCCACGGGTAGCCGAGCAGCACCGCCCACGCGATCAGCGACACCGACGCGACCATCGAGGCGACCGACGGGAAGCGGAAGAGGACGAAGACGATGATCCAGACGCCGAGGCCGACGAGCCCGACGAGCGGCGCCACGCCGAGGAAGGCGCCGCCCGTCGTCGCGACCATCTTCCCGCCCTTCTCGAACTTGAGGAAGAGCGGGCGGACGTGGCCGAGCATCGCCGCCGCGCCCGCCAGCACGCCGGTGCCGTGGCCGACGAGGAGAACGCCGGCGAGCGCCGGCGCGAAGCCCTTCGCCGTGTCGAGCAGCACGGTCGGCAGCCCGAGATAGCGGCCGTAGACGCGCCAGACGTTCGACGCGCCGATGTTGCCGCTGCCCTTCGTGCGGATGTCCTCGTGCCGGAAGACGCGGACCAGCCAGTAGCCCCACGTCATCGAGCCGGCGAGATAGCCGGCCACCACGAGGATGCCGGTGAGCATGTCCGCCTAGCCGGGGATGCCGTACTGCGCGACCCAGCCGTTCACG
>DASZYW010000289.1:0-11342 GCA_035545195.1 Gaiellaceae bacterium | reverse complement strand
TGGAGCCGCACCCGGCGGGTGCGATCCTCGGGGCGAGATGTCAGCGGCCGAAGAACCAGGCCTCGAGCGGCTTCAGCACCTCGTCGCGCGTGAACGGGCGCAGGTGCTCGCCGCGGCCGTCCCGCTCCGAGACGGTGAGGTCGTCCTCGAGCGTCGCGTTCGCCTGCTCGAGCGCGTCGGCGAGCTCGTAGCCCTCGAAGACGTAGTCCTCGGGCCGCGGGCGGCGCACCTCGCGCCGCTCCGGGTTGACCGCGCGGCCGACGGCCCAGACGCCGCCCTCCTTGCGCTCGATCCAGATCAGGACGGACTCCGGGTTGCCGGCGTCGTCGACACCGTGGAGAACCCGCTCCGCGAAGCGCCCGCGTTCGGCCGAGGGCCTCACAGGACGAGTATTACAATCGCCGCGTGCTCCGGCTGAGGTCGTTCCTACAGAACCCGTTCTCCTTCCTCTTCGCGAGCTCGGCGACCGAGCAGCACGTCGCGGAGTACGTGATCCGCGAGCACCACGCCGGCCGGCCGGTGGCCGAGATCGTCGAGGACCACTACGTCGTCAACCGGCTCACCTCGCGGCAGATCGCCCGGCTGCTGGCGCGCGAGGACGTGATCCGCGCGATCGGGCGCGACGACTCCGAGTCGGTGGGCGAGACCCTCTAGAGCTCGCGGCCGACTCCGCGCTCGCGCGCGCGCTCGACCGCGGCGGCGGCCAGCGCGACGTCCCACGCGGCGAGCCCGTTCGACTTGAAGAGGACGACGTCCTCGTCTGACTGCCGCCCCCGCGGCTCGCCCGCCACGACCTGCTGCAACTCGTGCACCTCGAGCCAGTCGAGGACGCCGGAGGCGATCGGCTCGATCAGGTCGGCCGACTCGAGCCGTGCGTCCTCGACCGAGTCGCAGCAGACGAAGGCCGCCCGCTCGAGGACGACGTTGTCCAGCTCGCGCCGCCGCCCGTCGTTCGCGCCCACCGCGCAGACGAGCGCGCCCGGCCGGAGCCACTCCCCGCGCAGCACCGGGTCAGGCGAGCCCGTGACCGTGACGACGACGTCCTGCTCGGCCGCGTCGCGCGAGCTCTCGCCCGGCTCGCAGCCGAGGCGGTCGCAGAAGGACCGGAGCGACTCCTCGGTGCGGCAGTACGCGACCGTGCGCTCGATCCCCGGCAGGGCGGCGCGGATGCACTCGACCTGCGTCTCCGCCTGCCAGCCGCAGCCGATCACGCCGAGGCTCGTCGCGCCTGCGCGAGCGAGGTGCCTCGCGGCGACGCCGCTCGCCGCACCCGTGCGCAGCTGGCCGAGCTTGTCCGCGTCGACGACGGCGACGAGCTCGGGCGCGTTCGCGCGGAAGAGAAGGACGGCGAAGCGCGCGCCGTCGCGGAAGCCCGCGTAGACCTTCGCGCCGGCGTACCCGAGCTCGAGGTCGGCGGCCGCCATCACGGCCAGCGCGCCGTGCTCGAGCCCGAGCCGGTAGCGCGGCCGGTTCTCGACGGCGCCCGCGGCCATCCGCCGGAAGCAGGCCTCGATCGCCTCGACGGCGTCGGCCGGCGTGAGCAGCGCGGCGACGTCGTCTTCGCTGAGCTGGAGCGTCACCTCAGGGATTCTTCTTGATGAAGCTGATCGAGCCGTTGGTCTCGAGCACGGCCCACGCAACCTCGTCCAGCGAGCCGATCCCCTCGCGGCGCGCCGACTCGGCGAGATCCTCGAGCGTGAGCCGCTCGCGGCGCAGGTTCCGCTCGATCGGCCGGCCGTCCTGGAGGACGACGATCGGCTCGCCGTCGAGCAGCGGGCGCAGCCGCGGGAAGCGGAAGTTCACGTACGAGGTGGCGACCTGGAGGACGGCGATCGTCCCGATCGCGAGCATCGCCCCGGTCAGCGAGTAGTCGTCCTGCGTCAGCCCCTGCTGGACGGCGTCGCCGAGGATGATCAGCAGGATCAGGTCGAACGGCTCCAGCTTCGACAGCTCGCGCCTGCCGATCACGCGCATCAGGACGTAGAGCGCGAAGAAGACGACGATGCCGCGGAGGACGATGTCCATCGGCTACGGGAAGACGGTCACGTCGCGGTCGATGGAGAGCACGCGCGTATCGCCGTCGTAGAGCCAGACGTCGGCGTCGCGGCGGCCGACGTTGGTCGGGTTGACCTGGAACTCCATGAACAGTCGGTACGTCGAGCCGGCGCGGATGCGGCCGAGCGCGAAGGCGTGGCGGCCGTCGCTGCTCGTCTCGCTCACGGGGCTCGGCTCGATCGTGTTCACCTGCGTCCCCTCGTTCCAGCCGGGCGAGAGCACGAGCACCGCACGCTTCAGGGTGCGGTTCGCGTGGATGGTGAAGCGCGCCTCGTAGAGCAGCCCGCCGCGCAGGTGCGACGGCGCGTAGAGCTCGAGCGAGGCGGCCGGAGCGTCCACCGTCGTCCGGCCCGGCCGCTGCCCGAAGACGTTCACGAGGCCGGCGACGAGGAACAGCGTCAGCGCCGTGAGCGCGGCTCGGCGCCAGAGGATCCCCGCGCGCCGCCCGGCGAGATCCCGGTGCCGCGCGACGACGATCCGGTCGGGAGTCTCGGTCACGCCCCCGTGCTTCCCGTTCCGGCAACAGCCAACCTCTGTAAGACGTCCGCAAATCCGGCGGAGGCCTCGTTTCCGACTCCGCGCTGCGGGGATGCCCGAGGGGACAACATGCGCGCCGCCGTCCCCGCACTTCTCCTCGTCCTGCTCGCGCTCGTCGCGCCGGGCGCCGCGTTCGCCGCGTCGCCGCCCTCCGCGACCACCGGCCCGGTCGAGTCGGTCGGACCGACGAGCGCCACGGTCACCGGGACGGTCGACCCGAACGGGACGGCGACGAGCTGGTACGTCCAGTACGGGACGTCCACGAGCTACGGCTCGAAGACCGCGGACGCGAATGCCGGGTCGGGAACCTCGGGCGTACCCGTGTCGGCGAGCCTGAGCGGGCTGAAGGCCGGGACGACGTACCACTACCGCGTCGTCGCGAAGAGCAGCGCCGGCACCACGACCGGCGCCGACGGGATCCTCACGACCGCCTCCGCGCCGACGGCGGCCACCGGCTCCGCGAGCTCCGTCGGGGCTTCGAGCGCGAAGCTGGCCGCGAGCGTCGACCCGAACGGCCGGCCGACGACCTGGTACTTCGAGTACGGCACTTCCAAGCGCTACGGAACGAAGACTCCGGTGCAGAGCGCGGGCGCCGGCTCGACGGCCGTCGCCGTCTCGGCGTCGGTCACCGGGCTCGCCGCCGGCCGGAGGTACCACTTCCGGATCGTCGCCACGAACGACGCGGGCACCGCCCACGGAGCCGACCACACGTTCTTCACCTCGGCCGCGCCGGCCGCGACCACGAAGGCGCCGGCCGCCGGTGGCGACACCGGCGAGAAGCTCAGCGGCAGCGCCGTGCCGAACGGCGCCGCGACGAGCGCGTACTTCGAGTACGGCACGACCGCGAGCTACGGCTCCAGGACGGCGGCGAAGTCGCTCGGCTCCGGCAGCCGCTCGGTGAACGTCGCCGACACGCTGACCGGGCTCGCCCCCGCCACGACCTACCACGTCCGCTTCGTCGCCACGAGCAGCTCCGGCACCGGCCGCGGCGCCGACCGCACGTTCACGACGACCGGACCGCCGCGGGCGAGCACCAGCGCGCCGAGCGCGATCGGCGGGCTCACCGCGACCCTCGGCGGCACCCTGAATCCGTTCGGCCACGCGACCACCTGGTACGCCGAGTGGGGCGCGAGCACGAGCTACGGCAACCGCACGCCGGTGAAGAGCGCCGGAGCCGGGATGAGCACGGTCTCGATCGCGGCTCCCGTCTCCGGGCTGGTCCCCGGCACCCTCTACCACTTCCGGATCGTCGCCACGAACTCGAGCGGAACGCGCGCGAGCGGCGACTTCGCCTTCACGACGCTCGGCCCGGCCGTGACCCTCGCCGCCTCGTCCACGGAGGTCGTGGCGAGCTCCGCCGTCCGCCTCACCGGCACGGTGATCACGCACGACGCCGACCGGAACGTCTCGATCTACGCGCGGCGCCACGGCCAGGCGTCCTTCGCCCTCGTCGCGACCGTCCTCACGGGATCCGGCGGGAGCTGGGGCTACATCGCCCACCCGAAGATCGGGACGGCGTACAAGGCGACCTTCGCCGGCGGCGCGTCACAGGTCGCCCAGATCGCGGTCCGGCCCGCCGTCTCCCTCCGGAGCGTCGGCCGAGGCCGCTTCGCCGTCCGCGTCGGGCCGGCCGGGGCGTACGCGCGGCGCTACGCCGTCCTCCAGCGCCGGACGAGCTTCGGCGGCTGGCGGATGATCGGCCGGCGGAGGCTCGGCCGCTCGGCGACCGCCACCTTCACGCCGAAGCTCGCGCGCGGCCGCTGGACGCTGCGCGTCAGCATCGCCGCCGCGCCCGGCTACGCCGCCGCGACGAGCAGGACGCTCGCGTATCGCAAGCGCTGAGCGGCAGCGTGGAATGCGCCCGGCATGATTCGAACATGCGACCTCTGCCTCCGCAGGGCAGCGCTCTATCCCCTGAGCTACGGGCGCTGGGGACGGTCAGTGTAGCCGCGGCCCGCCTCGCTCCAAGCGCGCCCTAGACGAGCGGGGTGCGATGAAGTACATTGCCGCCCGGCCAGCGGGTCTGCTGGATGCGGTGCGGTCGAGGAAGGAGGGTCTGCGTTGACGACGCCTGCCGTCGAGGTCTTTGCCGTCCCCGCGGTGTTCGAGGAGCGGGAGTCGGAGATTCGTTCCTACTGCCGCGCCTTCCCCGCGGTGTGGACGTCCGCGCGCGGCGCGCACCTGTACGCCGCCGACGGGCGCGCCTACGTCGACTTCCTCGCCGGCGCCGGCGCCCTCAACTACGGCCACAACCACCCGGCGCTGAAGGCGGCGCTGGTCGAGTACCTGGCCGGCGACGGCGTCGGGCACGCGCTCGACATGCATACGACGGCGAAGGAGGCGTTCCTGTCGGCGTTCGTCGAGGACGTCCTCGAGCCGCGCGGCCTCGACCACAAGGTGCAGTTCACGGGACCGACCGGCACGAACGCGGTCGAGGCGGCGTTCAAGGTGGCGCGGAAGGCGACCGGGCGGAGCGGCGTCTTCGCCTTCATGGGCGGCTACCACGGCCACACGCTCGGCAGCCTCGCGGCGACGGCGAACCGCTACCACCGCGGCGCCGCGGGCGTCGACCTCGGCAACGTCACGTTCCTCCCCTTCCCGGGCGGCCCGACGCGCGACCTCGACACGCTCGGCTATCTGCGGACGATCCTGGCCGACTCGCACTCGGGCGTCGACCTCCCCGCCGCCGTGATCGTCGAGACGGTCCAGGCGGAGGGCGGAGTCAACGTCGCGCCCGCGGAGTGGCTCGCCGGGCTCGCCGAGATCTGCGCCGAGCACGGGATCCTGCTGATCGTCGACGAGATCCAGACCGGCTGCGGCCGCACCGGCCCGTTCCTCTCCTTCGAGCGCGCCGGGATCGTCCCGGACGTCGTGGTCGTCTCCAAGTCGATCAGCGGCCTCGGCCTGCCGATGGCGCTGACGCTGATCCGGCCCGAGTTCGACGTCTGGTCCCCCGGCGAGCACACCGGCACGTTCCGCGGCAACCAGCTCGCGTTCGTGACCGGGACCGCCGCGCTCGCCCTCTGGAGGAGCGGGGAGGTGCAGCGGACGATCGAGCGCAACACCGCCCTGATCTCGGACATCCTCGCGCGCGACGTCGTCTCGCTGGACGAGCGTCTGGAGCTGCGCGGCATCGGCATGCTGTGGGGCGTCGACACCGCCCGCATCGACCCGACCGGAGTCCTCGCCGCGGCGATCGGCGAGCGCTGCTTCGCCGACGGGCTCGTGATCGAGCGGGTCGGCCGGAACGACACGGTGCTGAAGCTCCTGCCGCCGCTGACCATCGACGCGTTCACGCTGGGCGAGGGCCTGGCGATCCTCGCCGCCGCGACGTCCTCGTGCCTCCCGACGTAGCCGCGCCGGCGGAGACCGACCCGCTCGCCGCCCAGCTCCGGGCGGTGCAGGCGGCGGAGCGGGCGTCGTTCCACATGCCCGGGCACAAGGGAGGCCGCGGCGCGCCGGCGCTCGGCGTCGAGCTCCTCGGCTCGGCGGCGTACGAGGCGGACGTCAGCGAGCTGGCCGGGTTCGACTACCTCCACGACGCGCGGACGGCGCTCGCGGAGGCGCAGGCGCGCGCGGCGCGGCTCTTCGGCGCCGACCGGACGTGGTTCCTCGTCAACGGCGCCACGGTCGGCAACCTCGCCGCGCTCTGCGGCGCGGTCCGCGACGGCGAGGCGGTGCTCGTCTCGCGGTCGTCGCATCGCTCGGTCTACGCGGGCCTCGTCGTCGCCGGCGCGCGGCCCGTCTATCTCGACCCGATTCGCAACGAGGAGCTCGACGTCTTCGTCGGCGTCGACCCGGCCCAGGTCGAGGCGGCACTCGTGCGCGACCCGGGGATCCGCGCGGTCCACGTCACCAGCCCCAGCTACTACGGCTTCACCCTCCCGCTCGCAGAGATCGCGGAGGTCACGGCGCGTCACGGCGTGCCGCTGATCGTGGACGAGGCGCACGGCACCCACTTCGCGCTCCACCCGGACTTCCCGGCGCCCGCGCTTGCGTGCGGCGCCGACGTCGTCGTGCACAGTCCGCACAAGACGCTCGGCTCGCTGACGCAGTCGTCCCTGTTGCACCTGCGCGGCTCGAGGGTCGACGCCGACCGGATCGGGTCGGCGCTGCAGATGCTGCAGTCGTCCTCGCCGTCGGCGCTGCTGCTCGTCTCCCTCAGCGCCGCCGCCGACGAGATGTCGCTGCACGGGACCGAGCTGTGGTCGCGCGCGCTCGAGCTCGCCCGGAGTGCGCGCGAGCGGCTCGCAGAGGCGGCCGGGGTTCGGGCGTTGGGCGAGGAGCTGCGGAGCGCGGCCGGGATCGACGACTTCGACCCGACGAAGCTCGTGGTCGACGTGAGCGCGCTCGGCGTCGACGGCCATGAGGCCGCGCGGCTGCTGCGCGAGCGCTGGGAGCTGAACCCGGAGTTCGCCGACCTGCGCCGGCTCGTCTTCTCGTTCAGCGCCGGCGACGACGAGGCGACGGGCGCGATCCTGGTCGACGCCCTGCTCGAGCTCGGCCAGGTGGCCACGGGGGCCCCCGCCGCCCCGGAGCGTCTGGTCTCGCGCTGGCCGGCGTCGCTGCCCGAGCAGGCGCTCACCCCGAGGCAGGGCACGGACGCCGACTGGGAGACCGTCCCGACGGAGCAGGCGGCCGGCCGGATCTGCGCCGAGATGATCGTCCCCTACCCGCCCGGGATCCCGCTGCTCGTTCCCGGCGAGGTCGTCTCCGCGGAGGTCCTGCACGCGCTGCACCAGCTCGCGGACGCCGGCTGCCGCATCGTGGGGCCCTCCGACCCCGACGGGCTGACGCTGCGCTGCGTCCGAGCCTGAGCGGAGCGGGAATCCCCCGATCGGGGGACGACACCCGCACGCCGTCGCGAGATGGTCGGACTGGCTCCTGCGGCGGACTGACGGCAATCTCTCTGCGGTGAGAGCTTGGAGAGCGGCGACTCAGTCGCCGCTTTTCCGTCTCCGGATCCGTGCGAGCAGTCCCGGCCCGCGCGGACGGCCGGGCAGGTTCGCGGCCGCGACGCACTCCGGGTGCGCGTGCCGCCGCCGCGAGAGGTCGCCCTCCGGGGCGATCAGCACGTGGGGCGTCATCGCGTGCAGCCGGTAGCCGCAGAGCGGACAGCGGTAGGTCGCCGGCTTGAGGTTCTGCGCCCGGCGGACCGAGTACCACTCAGCCGGTTCGAGCTTCCAGCTGCGCGACATCGAGCCTCGCGTCCTCGGGGACCTCGGTCCGAACGTACGCGAGCGCGACCACCGAGCCGTCGGGCCGGCGCGCGGCGCTCGTCACACGGCCGACGGGCTTTCCCTCGTAGAGCAGCTCGGCGTCCTCCGGCGGCGCCGCGCTCAGCTCGAGCACGCGCAGGCCCCGGTTCGGGTGGCCGCGGAAGTGGAGCCGCGCGACGGGCTCCTGTCCCGGATAGCAGCCCTTCGAGAAGCTGACGTGCGTCCGGTCGAGGCCGGCCTCGGCCGGGAGGACGCGGTCGTCGATCTCGGCGCCCCAGCGGGGCGCGCCGCTCTCGATGCGACGCAGCTCCAGCTGCTCGGCCGACAGCGTCGGCTCGAGCCCGGCGTCGAGCACCTCGGCCGCGCCCGGCAGCTCGGTCGCGACGCCGTCGCCGCCGAAGACGAGCTGGGCGCGGTGCTGCTCGGGCTCGATCTCGCAGCGCGCGCGCAGACGCATGCGCGTCAGGTGCGCGGCGACGACGTCGCCGAGCTCCGGCTCGGTCAGGAGCAGGAAGTCCTCCTCGCCCCGCCGCCAGACGACGAGCGGCGCGATCACGCGCGCCTTCGCCGTGAGCAACAGCGCCGGGCACGAGCCGCCGACGGCCAGCGCCTCGACGTCGTTCGAGACCATCCGCTGCAGGTAGTCGCGCGCGTCGGGACCGGCGACGCGGACGAAGGCGCGATCGCGATCGGCGACGTCCACACGTCTAGTGTTGCAACCCATGCCCCTGTTCCGCTCGAAGGCCGAGGCGAAGGTCCGCGACGCGGGCTACGACCCGGCGCGGCTGCCGCCCGGCCAGTACCTGACGGAGAAGTGGCCGGTGCTGCACGCCGGCGAGGTTCCCGACGTCGACCTGGTCGCCTGGCGGCTGACCGTCTCGGGCGAGGTCGAGGAGCCGCTGACGCTCACGTACGAGGAGCTGCGCGCGCTCCCGCAGACGACCGTCACGACCGACATCCACTGCGTGACGCGCTGGAGCCGCTTCGACGCCGGCTTCACCGGCGTGCACTGGCGCGACCTCGCCGCGCTCTGCCGTCCGAAGCCGACGGCGAACTTCGCGATCGCCCACGCCGAGCACGGCTTCACCGCCAACGTCCCGCTGGCGGCGCTCGAGGACGAGCACGCGCTCGTCGCCTACGAGGCAGACGGCGAGCCGCTCACGCCGGACCACGGCTGGCCGGCGCGGCTCGTGATCCCGACGAAGTACTTCTGGAAGAGCGCCAAGTGGCTGACCGGCATCGAGCTCTCCTCGATCGACAGGCCCGGCTTCTGGGAGCGGTACGGCTACAACAACGACGCCGACTACTGGAAGGAAGAGCGCTACGGGTTCTAAAGCTCCGGCGTGTCGTTGCCGATAGAGACAGCGACCCACCCTCCCACCCCGAGGTCGGAACGGCGCCGCAAGGCGCCGTTCGCTCGTCAGGACTCGAGCGTCTTGCGCAGCGCGGCTTCGAGCACGCGCATGCCGGCGAGGATCTCGTCCGCGTCGCCCTCGAGATTCGCCCGCACCGCCTCCATCTCGACCTTGAAGCGCCCGAAGCAGTCGTGGTTGGCCGCGTTGCCGGCGTCGGTCAGCTCGACCAGGTACGAGCGGCCGTCGTCCGGATGGCGGACCCGCCGGAGCAGACCCTTCTTGACGAGCCGGTCGATCGTCGCCGAGAGGGTGGTGAGCGAGACACCGAGCAGGTGGCCGAGCTCGGTCGGCGTCGTCGGCCCGGTCGAGTCGATGCAGCTCGTGACCGCGAACTCGCTCCCCGTCACGGCGCTCGGGCCGACGATCCGCTGCATCAGCCCGCCGACGAGCTGGTCGAGGATGTAGGGCTGGAGGAAGAGCCCCGGGGTGATCTTGACAGTACTACGATTTCGCACCATTCTATTGCGAAATCGTACTAACGGCTCCGAGGAGAGACATGCTCCGCTTGATGATCGCAGGATTGTTGGTCCCCGCCGGGGTCGCGGCCGCGACGCCGTCCGTCGTCGCGAAGATCTCGACGAAAGGGCGGCTGGTGTGCGGCACCGCAGCATTCGGCCGGTATCTCTACGCCGCCGAGTACGGCAGCAACGCGATCTCGAGGATCGACCCGGCGACGAATCGCGTCCTCAAGAAGGCGTACGTCGGCTCGGGCCCGTGCGGCGTCGTCGCCGGCAGCGGCGCCCTCTGGGTCGAGAACTTCAACGAGAACACGATCGCGCGCGTCAAGCCCGCCACCCTCACGGTCGTCAAGCAGATCCCGGTCGGGAGCCAGCCCTGGGCGGTCGAGTACGCGTTCGGCTCGGTCTGGTCGTCCGACTACGGCTCGGGGACGGTCAGCCGGATCGACCCGGCGAAGAACAAGGTCGTGAAGAAGATCGCGACCGGCGGCCACCCCGCGTGCATCCGCGCCGGAACCGACGCGGTCTGGGTCGGGTCGCAGTACACCGGCGACGTCTACCGCATCGACCCGGCCACGAACACCGTCACGACCATCCACGTCGGACACACGAGCGAGCTCTGCGTCGACGCCGAGCCGAACGCGATCTGGGTCTCCGAGGACCAGGACAACACCGTCACGCGGATCGACCCGGCGACGAACCAGGTTGTGGCGACGATCCAGGTCGGCACGCATCCGGCCGACGGCGACCTCGGCCCCGACGGCCTCGAGTGGATCCCGAACCTCGGCGACGGCACGATCTCGCGGATCGACCCGGCGACGAACACCGTCGTCGACACGCTCGCAGCGCCGGCGAAGCCGTTCGTCGTGCGGACGTTCTTCGGCGACGCGTGGGTCGGCGACTTCGGCGGCACGGCGCTCTGGCGCCTGCACGTCCCCACCTGAACGAACGACGAGGGGCGGCCTTGCGGCCGCCCCTCGCGTCGAGCTCGAGCCGTGAGGCTCGTTACATCATCCCGCCCATGTCCGGCATGCCGGCGCCTGCACCGGCGCCCGCCTTCTCCGGAGCCTCGGCCACGACGGCCTCGGTGGTGAGGATGTTCTTCGCGATCGACGCCGCGTTCTGGAGCGCCGAGCGCGTGACCATCGTCGGGTCGCCGATCCCGCTCTTGAGCAGGTCCTCGACCTCGCCGGTCTCGACGTTCAGGCCCCAGCCCTTCTCGGCGCCGCGGACCTGCTGCACGACGACGGAGCCCTCGAGGCCCGCGTTGTACGACAGCTGGCGGAGCGGCTCCTCGAGCGACTTGAAGATGATCTGAGCGCCTGTCCGCTCGTCGCCCTCGAGCTTGCCGAGGACGTCCGAGCCGACCGCGTCCGCCGCGTTGATCAGCGCGACGCCGCCACCCGGGACCTGGCCCTCCTCGAGAGCCGCGCGGGCGGCCTGCAGCGCGTCCTCGACGCGGTGCTTCTTCTCCTTCATCTCCGTCTCGGTCGACGCGCCGACCTTGACGACGGCGACGCCGCCCGACAGCTTCGCGAGGCGCTCCTGGAGCTTCTCGCGGTCGAAGTCGGAGTCGGTGTTCTCGATCTCGGACTTCAGCTGCTTGATGCGGCCCTTGATCGCCTCGGTGTCGCCGGCGCCGTCGATGATCGTCGTCG
>DASZYW010000288.1:0-12779 GCA_035545195.1 Gaiellaceae bacterium | reverse complement strand
GACTGCGCGGTCTCATTCGCGGCCTCCTCCTGCATGCGCTGCATCTGCTCCTGCATCTGCTGCGCCTGCTGCATCAGCTTGTTCATGTCGAAGGACATCCGGGCTACTCGCTACCCCGTTCGCGCGCGTCGAATGGCTCCTTCAGCAACTCGAGGATCTTCTCCTCGCCGGCGGGCTCCTCGGGCTCGGCCGCCGCCTCCACCGCGTCGCCGAGCACGAACTCGAGCGAGAGCCTGCGGCCCGTGACGTCGTAAAGCGCGTCGACGAGGAGCCCCGCGTTCTTGGGATCGCGCGCGCGGTCGAGGTGGAACTGCGCGGCAGGCGCGAACTCGCGCGGGAGCGTGTCGCCGTCGAGCTCCGCGGGCCGCGCCTCGCGGAGCAGCGACGCGGTCGGGATGCCGCCGCGCTCCTCGACCGCCGGCAGGATCTGCCGCGACCACGCCTCCTGCAGCTGCGCGAGCTCGAGCCCCGGCGCGCCGACCGCCACGGGAACCTGGACGGGAGCGGGAGCCTCGATCTCCACGGGCTCCGCTGCCGCGACCGGCGCCGGCGCGGGCGCCGGCGAGGGCGGAGGCGTAGGCGTGGCCGTCCCCTGCTCCAGCCGCTCGAGGCGGAAGGCGATCGACTCGCGCGAGAGGTCGCTCGCGGGGCGCGTCACCTTGACGAGTGCGAGCTCGAGCGGGAGCCGCGGGTCGCCGCCCTGGCGCATGTTGTCCACCGCGAGCGCGAGCAGGTCGAGCAGGCGGATCAGCGCCGGCTCGCCGAGCTGCGCGGCCTGCTGGCGCAGCTTGTCGCGCGCCTCCTCGGTGACGGGCAGCGACTCGGGCACGTCGCCCACCTGCTGCACGAGCATCAGGTAGCGGAGGTGCTCGATCAGGTCGGAGACGAGGCGGCCGAGGTCGTGGCCCTGCTCGGAGAGCTCCTCGACGAGCGTGAGCGAGCCGGCGGTGTCGCGGTCGATCACCAGGTCGAGCAGCCGGAAGAGCGCCTCGTCGCCGGCGGTGCCGAGCAGCTGCAGCGCCGACTCGAAGGTGACCTTCCCCTCCGTCGCGGACGCGAGCTGGTCGAGCGTCGAGACGGCGTCGCGGTAGGCGCCGCGCGCGCCGCGGGCCACCAGCGCGAGCGCCTGGTCGGGCGCCTCGAGCCCCTCGGCGTCGGCGATCCGGCGCAGGACGGCGAGCAGCTCCTGCAGGCGCGGCCGCTGGAAGACGAACGTCTGGCAGCGCGAGCGGACGGTGGGGAGGACCTTCGAGAGGTCGGTGGTGCAGAAGACGAAGACGAGGTGCGGCGGCGGCTCCTCGATCAGCTTCAGCAGCGCGTTCCAGGCGGCGTCGGTCAGCTGGTGCGCCTCGTCGAGGATGTAGACCTTGTAGCGCCCTTCGACCGGCTGCAGGACGACGCGGTCCCGGATCTCGCGGATGTCGTCGATGCCGCGCTGCGATGCCGCGTCCATCTCGATCACGTCCAGCGAGGTGCCGGCCGCGATCGCTTGGCACGCGTGGCAGGTGCCGTCCGGGGCGGTCGTCGGGCCCTGCGCGCAGTTGAGGCACTTCGCGAGGATCCGCGCCATCGACGTCTTGCCGGTGCCGCGCGGTCCGGCGAAGAGATACGCCTGGCGCACCGTGTCGCCGGCGATCGCGTTCTGCAGCGTCCGGACGACCGCCTCCTGGCCGACCACCTCGTCGAAGTTCTGCGGGCGGTACTTGCGGTAGAGGGCGGCCACGGAGCGATTCAAGCAGAACGGAGGTCGTAACCGCGATCGAGGTTTGACCGTTTGTAAAGCGTATTTCTGACTTCGAGGAGGAAACGCGATGAAGGCATCAACCAAGGTCATGGCGGTCTCGGCGCTCGCGGCGCTCGCCGTCGCCGCCCCCGCGACGGCGGCGACGAAGGTCGGCACCCCGATCTCCGCCGTGAAGGCGAGCGGCACCGTCCGCGTGCTGGACAAGTCCGGCAACACGACCGGCTTCCGGCTCTCGTACGGCGTCACGAAGAAGCCGTTCCTGATCTACAGCCAGGGCGACGGCCGCACCTGGTTCCACGCGGTCACCCTGAAGGTGATCGGCTCGTCGGCGAACGCCGTCCGCTTCGCCGGGATCGGCATCGTCCACGGCAAGCGCGTCCCGTTCAAGGCGATCGTGGTCAGCGGCGGGAAGGCCGGCGGGCCGGACCGCTTCGCGCTCTCCTGGGCCCACGGCGCCCAGTACGGCGGCGTCCTGATGACCGGCGCGGTGCACATCTACCTGCCGATCTCGCACGTCGGCTATCGCCCGGCGACGAAGACCTGAGCCGGAGCTCACGGGACGCTCGGTGCAAAAGGGCCGGGCGTCCCGCACACCTGGGAGCGAATGCTTAGCGCTGCTTCCTCCCGGACCTGACGCGGTTCGCAGGCTCCCACTGCGCGGAGCCCGGCCCGGCCCAAATGTAGCGGCACGCGGTAGCGTTGCCCGCCGTGGACGACGCCCGCCGCGCCCTCCTGACCGGTCTCTTCGACCACGCACCGACCTTCCCGCCGGCGAGCCTCCCCCTCGAGGAGGCGCTGGCCGAGGACGAGCGCGCGCGGCGCAGCGAGCACGCCTGGCTGCTCGGGCGCCTGGTCGTCCGCGAGGGGACGGAGGTGCCGGGACGCGAGCTCGCGCTCGTCTCGCCGGGCGTCGAGCGCCACGACGAGGCGGAGTACCTCGAGGGCGTGCCGCTCGACGAGGTCGCCGCGCGCGGCGTGCGGGCCAAGGTGCGCTGCGGCGGCGAGCGGGTCCCCCCCGTGCAGGAGCTGGCGGCGTTCGTGCGCGGCTGCCGCGAGCGGGGGATCGTCTTCAAGGCGACCGCCGGGCTGCACCACGCCTACCCGACCGCCGAGGGCGAGCACGGGTTCCTCAACCTGCTCGCGGCGGCGGTGTTCGGGGACGAGGAGGAGGCGCTCGCCGCACGGCCTGGCGCATTCGAGCTCGACGCGGCCTCGTTCCGCTGGGAGGGCCGGGAGGCCGACGCTCGCCGGCTGGCCGACGTCCGCGCGAGCCTCTTCAACTCGATCGGCAGCTGCTCGTTCTTCGAGCCCGTCGAGGAGCTGGTCGCGCTGGGAGTGCTGCCGTGACCGGGTTCGGCGCGCTCGCGGACGGCGGCCTCGCCTGGTGCGAGGACGGGACGGTCACCGAGCTGTCGGCGCTCGGCGACGTGTTCGTGCAGCCGACGCTCAACTCGCTGCTCGCGCTCGGGCCGGAGGCGTGGCCGGAGCTGATCGCGGCCGCCCGCTCGCACGACGGGCCGCGGACGCCGGCGAGCGACGCGCGGACGCGGCTCCCGTTCGACGTCGCGGACTACGTCGACTTCTACTCCTCGCTCGAGCACGCCTCGAACCTCGGCCGGCTGTTCCGGCCCGACCAGGAGCCGCTCCTGCCGAACTGGCGCTGGCTGCCGGTCGGCTACCACGGCCGCGCCGGCACCGTTGTCGTCAGCGGCACCGACGTCGTGCGTCCGCGGGGCCAGCTCGGCGCGGGCGACTTCGGCCCGAGCCGCCGCCTCGACGTCGAGCTGGAGCTCGGCTTCGTCGTCGGCGTGCCCAGCCGGCTCGGTGAGCCCGTCCCGGTCGAGGCGTTCGCCGACCACGTCTTCGGCGTCGTGCTCGTCAACGACTGGAGCGCGCGCGACATCCAGGCGTGGGAGTACGTCCCGCTCGGGCCGTTCCTCGGCAAGTCGTTCCAGACCTCGATCTCGGCCTGGGTGACGCCGCTCGCGCTGCTCGAGGACGCGCGCGTCGAGGCGCCGCCGAAGGATCCGTCGCCGCTCTCGTATCTCGCCGGCGGCCGCGACTGGGCGCTCGACCTCGAGCTCGAGCTGGAGCTGAACGGCGAGGTGCTCTCGCGCGGGAACGCGCGGACGCTCTACTGGACGATGCCGCAGCAGCTCGCGCACGCCACGGTCAACGGCGCCTCGATCCGGACCGGCGACCTGATGGCGTCGGGGACGATCTCCGGCGCCGAGCCCGGCACGGAGGGCTCGCTGATCGAGCTCTACCGGAACGAGCGCTTCCTCGAGGACGGCGACGAGGTCGTGCTGCGCGCCCGCAGCGCCTCGCTCGAGCTCGGCGAGGTGCGCGGCCGCGTGCTCCCGGCGCGCTGACCCCTCCGTAGAGAAGGCGGAGACGCCTCCCCGGTTCGGAGTAGTGCGCTCTCCGTATCGCGCGCCGATGCGCACGCCGCCGGTGACGCCGACAGTGCTCCGCATGGGGCTCGATCGCCGCACGTTGTCGTCCTATGGCTTCCTCGCCGCCGGAGTCGGCGCGATCGCCCTCTACGTCGCGCTGCCCCCGGGCGCGGTCGCCGACGGGCTCTACTCCGCGATCGGGTTCGCCTCCGCGATCGGGCTCTGGGTCGCCGGGCGCCGTACCGGCCGGGGCACACGCTGCCACTGGTGCGTGTTCTCGCTCGGGATCGGGCTGATGGTCGCGGGGGACACGCTCTTCTCGATCTTCGCCCTCGAGGGCTGGAGCACGAAGACGCCCTGCGCGGCCGACGGGCTCTACCTGCTCTCGTACCCGACGCTCGCCCTCGGCTTCGTCCTTCTCCTGCGCCGGGCGGGCGCCCGGGCGAGCGGCGGCCGCCTCGGCGACGCCGCGATCGTCGCGCTCGGCCTCTCCGCGGTCCTCTGGGCGCCCTACTTCTCGAACTTCGACTCGCACACGCACGAGTCGATCGCCGGCCGCGTGACGCTCGCAGCGTACCCGACCTGGGACCTCCTCCTGCTGGCGCTGGCGAGCGCGCTCCTGTTCAGCCGCTCCGTCGCAGGGCGCTGGGCGCAGCTGCTCGCGCTCGCCGCCGCGCTGCTCCTGGCCGCCGACCTGGTCTGGGCGCTCGCGCCCGACAGCTACACGGCGGGCGACTGGATGGATCGCGGCTGGCTGCTCTCGTACGTCACCTGGGCCGCCGCCGGGCTCCACCCGTCCGCCGCGAAGCCCGTCGAAGTTCGCCCGGCCCGCGCCGGGGCGACCTGGCACCGCGTCGCGCTCCTCAGCCTCGCCGTCCTCGCGGCGCCGGTCGACTTCACCGTCGACGCTCTGCGGGGCACCGGCTTCACGGTCGTGGACGGCGCGATCGCGATCACGCTCGTGCTCGCCGTGATGCTCCGGCTGGGCGCCGCGCTGCGCGGGCTCGACACCGCCCGGGAGGTCGTGGAGGACCACGCCGAGCAGCTGCGCGCGAGCGAGGAGCGCTTCCGCCGGATCTTCACCCGGGCGACGGTGGGCATGGCGCTCGTCGACGAGGAGGGCGTGATCATGGGCGCCAACGAGCGGTTCGCCCGCATGCTCGGACGGCGGAGCGCCGACCTCGTCGGCACCAACGGGCTCGACTTCATCCAGCCGGAGGACCGCGACGCCGTCGCCGCCCGCTGGCGCGACGAGTTCGCCGGGAACCACACCGACGCCGTCCAGCGCCGCGTTCTCGACGCGGACGGGAACGAGGTCTGGACGCTCGCGGGCGTCGCCGTCCTCTCCGACGGGATGGCCGTCATCTCGTGCCAGGACATCACCGCGCTCAAGCGCTACGAGGAGTCGCTGCGCGAGGCCGACCGGCAGAAGGACGAGCTGATCTCCGTCGTGTCGCACGACCTGCGCACTCCGCTCACCTCGATCGTCGGGTATCTCGAGCTCGCGCTCGAGGCGGAGCGCGACCCGGTCCTCGGCGCCCAGCTGAGCGACTTCCTGCGCATCTCGATGCGCAACGCGCAGCGGCTCTCCCTGCTGGTGGAGCAGCTCCTCTTCGTCACGCGCGCGCACGCGGGCCGCGCGGAGCTCGACCTGGAGGAGGTCGCAGTCGACGAGGTGGTGCGGGACGTCGTCGAGTCGGCGCGCCCCGAGGCGGACGCGAAGCAGCTGGCGATCACGGTCACCGGTGGCCGACCGGTCGCCGTCGCCGATCCGCACCGCTTCACCGAGGCGGTCGAGAACCTCCTCTCGAACGCGATCAAGTTCACGCCCGAGTCCGGATCGGTGGAGCTGGAGCTGCGCGAGGACGGCGCCTTCGTCACGCTCGTCGTGCGCGACTCGGGCCCCGGGATCGATGCGGACGACCTGCCGCACGTGTTCGAGCGCTTCTACCGAGCCCGCAGCGCCGAGGGGATCCCCGGCAACGGGATCGGGCTCGCCATCGTCGAGGCGATCGCGAGCGCGCACGGAGGCTCGGTCCGGGCCGCCGACCGGCCCGAGGGCGGCGCGGAGTTCGAGCTGTCGGTGCCCCGCGCGGGCGCGCGCAGGCTGCGGGCCGCCTGATGGACCGGCCCGACCTCGTCGGCGTCCTGGTCGAGCGGGAGATGCGCTACCAGCGCGTCCTCGCCCAGCTCCCCGGGATCGTCTGGACGACCGACCGCGAGCTCGCGATCGTCAGCTCCGGCGGCAGGACGTCCGGGCTCGGTCTTCCGTCCGGATCGGTCGTCGGCCGCGACGTCGACGAGCTCGCCTCGGAGATCGCGCTGTTCGACCCGCAGCAGCACCGCCGCGCGCTCGCCGGCGCTCGCGCCGAGTACGAGGTCGCCTGGGAGGGACGGATCTACGTCGTCACGCTCGAGCCCTTCCGCGGGCCGAACGAGGCGCTCGAGGGCGTGATCGGGATGGCGCTCGACCAGACCGAGCGCCGCGCCGCGGAGGCGGCGCTGCGCGAGAGCGAGGGTCGCTTCCGGGCGTTGATCGAGAACTCGAGCGACGTGACGATGATCCTCGAGAGCGACCTCACGATCCGCTACGTCAGCCACTCGGCCGAGCGCATCCTCGGCTGGAGCGTGGAGGAGCTGGTCGGGACGAGGCCCTCCGACTTCTGGGATCCCGAGGAGCTGCCCGACCTGCTCGCCCGCGTGGCCAGCGGTCTCGAGTCGCCCGGTCTGACCGACTACGGCGTCCATCGCGTGCGGACGAAGGACGGCACCTGGCGGCTGGTGGAGACGACCTCGGTCAACCTGCTCGACGACCCGCGCGTCGCCGGCCTGCTCAACACCCTGCGCGACGTGACCGAGCGCACCGCGCTCGAGGAGCGGCTGAGCGCGAGCGAGCGGCTCGAGGCGATCGGCCAGCTGGCGGGCGGCATCGCGCACGACTTCAACAACGTCCTGCTCGTGATCCGCGGCTACAGCAACGTCCTGCGGGCCGAGCTCGCGGGCACGCCGCACCTCGCCGACCTGGACGAGATCGACAACGCCGCGCAGCGCGCCGCGAACCTGACGCGGCAGCTGCTGGCGTTCGGGCGCAGGCAGATGCTACGCCCGCAGCTGCTCGACGTCGGGGAGGTCGTCCGCGGGCTCGGCAGCCTCCTGCGCAGCGCGATCCCGGAGCGGCTCGAGCTCGACCTGGAGCTGGACGAGGAGGCGCCGTGGGTCGAGGCCGACCCGAGCCAGCTCGAGCAGATCCTGCTCAACCTCGTCGTCAACTCGCGCGACGCGATGCCGGAGAGCGGCCGGATCACGGTCCGCGTCGGCTCCGTCGTCCGCGCGTCCGCCGACGACTCGACCGCGCCGCCGCTCGCTCCCGGCTCGTACGTCGTGCTCGAGGTCGAGGACGAGGGCAGCGGCATCCCGCCGGAGGTGCTGCCGCACATCTTCGAGCCGTTCTTCACGACCAAGGCGGAGGGCGTCGGCACCGGGCTCGGCCTGCCGACGGTCTACGGCGCGGTCGCGCAGGCGGGCGGCTCGGTCGGGATCCGGACGGGCCTGGACGAGGGGACGACGATCACGGTGTACCTGCCCGTGGCGGAGGACGTCGGCGCCGCCTTCCCGGACGACTGCGACCCGGCCGCCGCCGCGCCGAACGGCTCGGAGCGGATCCTGCTCGTCGAGGACGAGGCGGCGGTTCGCGACCTCGTCCAGCGCGTGCTGGAGGACGCCGGCTACCGCGTCTGCGCCGCCGCGCGGCCCGGTGAGGCGCTGGCGGCGCTCGGTGACGGCGAGGGGTTCGAGCTGCTCGTCAGCGACGTCGTCATGCCGGAGATGAGCGGCTACGAGCTGGCCTCCCGGATCCGCGCCGACCATCCCGGGATGCGGATGCTCTTCATGTCCGGCTACTCCCACGACGCCGCCAAGGACGCCGGCCTGCTCGCGGAGGAGACGGCGCTGCTGCGCAAGCCCTTCGCGCCGGCCGATCTCGCGCGCGCGGTCCGTGCGGTGCTGGACCGGGAGGCAGCGTGAGCGAGACGATCCTCTGCGTCGACGACGATCCGCTCGTGCGGCGGCTGATCGAGCGGCTGCTGGAGCCCGAGGGGTACACCTGCGCCTGCGCGGCGACGGTCGAGGAGGCGCGGGCGCTGCTCGCGACCTGCTCCTTCCCGCTCGTCCTCTGCGACATCGAGCTCGGGGACGCGTCCGGGCTGGAGCTGCTCGACGAGCTCGCGGGGCTCGCGCCGGAGACGGTGACGATCATGGTCACCGGCCGCGACGAGCCCGAGCTCGCCGACACCACGCTCGCGTGGGGCGCGTACGGCTACGTGACGAAGCCCTTCTCCCGCAACTCGCTCCTGATCGACGTCGCCAACGCGCTCCACCGGCGCAGGCTCGAGATCGAGCGGCGCGACTACCAGGCCCTGCTCGAGGAGACGGTGGCGCAGCGGACGGCCGAGCTGCGCGGCGCCTACGAGGAGATGCTGCTGCGGCTGGGGCGGGCGGTGGAGTCGCGGGACGGCGACACCGGCGCCCACATCGAGCGCGTCGGCACGTACGCGCAGACGATCGCCCTCGCGCTCGGCCTCGAGCCCGCCCGGGCGCGGCTGATCGGGCTCGCGGCCCCGCTGCACGACCTCGGGAAGATCGCCGTCCGCGACCGCCTGCTCTACAAGCCGGGCGTCTTCACCGCCGTCGAGCGGCTGGAGATGCAGCGCCACGCGGAAGCCGGCCACCGCGTCCTCGCCGGCTCCGGGAATCCCGTGCTGGAGCTGGCGGCGACGATCGCGTGGACGCACCACGAGCGCTGGGACGGCACCGGCTACCCGCGCGGCCTCGCGGGCGAGGAGATCCCGCTCGAGGGCCGGATCGTCGCCGTCGCGGACGTCTTCGACGCGCTGACCACCGACCGCCCGTACCGCGACGCCCTCTCGCTCGAACAGGCCCGCGACTGGATCGTCGAGCGGGCCGGGGCGGACTTCGACCCGGCCGTCGCCGCGGCCTTTCTCGCGGCGGTCGACTCCGCCGCCCTGGCCGCGGCCTGATCCCCCTTTCGGTGGCGCCGCCGCCCGCTTCCGGCCGGCGGCTCCCCTGCGCGGCGTAGCGAGCCCGCTCGACAGCGCGACGGCGGACGCACTCCCAGGCGTGTCCGCGGGCCGCCGCGGCCCGCCGAGGTCTTGGACATCGTGTTCAAGCGCCTCGCCGCCCTCTTCGTCCCCGTCGCAGCCGCGTTCGCGCTCGCTCCGGCGGCGCTCGCCTCCGGCGGCCACTACGTCTTCGACGGCGGCACCTCCTTCGAGCGCAGCCAGGTGACGCAGGCGCTGAACGCGAGCACCTTCCCCTGGGACATCGTCCCCGGGACGATCGTCGTCCACATCGGCGCCTTCCCGATCTCCGACGCCGACCCGGGCGAGCTCTGGCTCGACAGCTCGCTGCTCGACTCGGGCGAGTTCTCCTGGGGAGTCGTCCAGCACGAGTACGGCCACCAGGTCGACTTCTCGCTCCTCACCGCGGCCGACCGCACGCAGCTGGCGGCGCTGCTCGGCGGCTCCAGCTGGTGGAACGACGGAGTGGGCGCGCACGGCGACTTCACCTGCGAGCGCTTCGCCTCGACGCTCGCCTGGGCGTACTGGCCCTCGCGCGAGAACGTGATGGAGCCCCAGAGCTCCCACGACGAGGCGGGTCACGTCTCGCCGGCGGCCTTCCGCGCCGCCCTCGCGGCGCTCGTGCCGCAGGCGATCCCGACCGCCCGCGTGCTCCAGGCCGACAAGGCTCCCGCGCAGGCCTCCCCCAAGCGGGGGACGTCCGCCGCCCGGAAGCGCGCCACCCACTAGGCGCCCGGCTCACCCGAATCGAGGATGGAGATTCAGGTGTGTTCCGGATCGGAGCCCCGCCGGGTGCGGCCGATCTCTTTCAGCGAGATGGTTGCAGCGGCCCAGACCCACAGAGCAGAGATCCGGTGCGTCGTCGCCGACGACCATCCTCCGATCATCGACTCCCTCTCACGGTTCCTCGTCGCGGCAGGCTTCGCCGTCGTCGGCAGCGCCCTCGACGGCGAGGCCGCGCTTGCGGCGGTGGAGGAGCTCGAGCCGGATGTGCTCGTCACGGACGTGCGAATGCCGCGGGTCGACGGACTCGAGCTTGCGGCGCGGGTGGCAAAGGCCTCGCCTCGGACCAAGGTTCTCCTCTACTCCGGTCTCGGCGACACGGGGCTCGTCTCGGACGCGCTCGACGCCGGCGCCCGCGGCTTCGCGGTCAAGGACGCGCCGCTGGACGATCTCGCCCGCGCGATCGACGTGGTCGCGTCGGGCGGTCTCTACATCGACCCGGTGCTCGGCGCCCGCCTCGCGTCGCCCCGCCGGACGGTCGAGCGCCGCGCGCTCAGCGAGCGCGAGCGCGAGGTCCTGCGGATGCTGGCCGAGGGCGACACCTACAACGAGATCGGCAAGCGGGTCTTCCTCTCGCCCGACACCGTCCGCTCGCACGCCCACCGGGCGATGACGAAGCTCGACGCCCGCACGCGGACGCACGCGGTCGCGGTCGCCGTGCGCGACGGCCTGATCGGCTAGCCGCGCGCCGCGTCGAGACGGGCGCGGTCGGCGTCGGAGATCCGGCGCGACGTGCGCGTCTCCGGGTCGAAGGCGACGACGACCGCCTCCGCCTCGACCGCGACCTCGCCGTCCGGGCCGAGCAGCTCCTGCGCGAAGCGGACGCTGCTCCTGCTCACCTCGACGATCGTGGTGCGGACGACGAGCTCGCGCGGGCCGCGGGGGATCTCGCGGCGGAAGTCGGCCGCGACCCGGGCCACGACCGACGGCCAGGCGTCGAAGTCGCCGACGAGCTCGCCCAGCAGCGCGTCGCGCGCCTCGTCGAGGAACGCGAACACGACCGAGTGGGTGAGGTGGCCGAGCGCGTCGAAGTCCGTCCACCGGGTCGCGACTCTCGTCTCCACGATCCGAGCCTACGCCTGCCGGAGCACGATCTCGGCCACGTGCTCCGCGATCGCCAGGCACGAGGTCGCGCCGGGCGAGGGTGCGTTGCGGATCGCGACGACCGGTCCGAGCGTCGAGATGCGGAAGTCGTCCACGAGCGAGCCGTCGCGGTCGAGCGCCTGCGCGCGCACGCCGGCCGGTGCGGGAGCGAGGTCGTCCGTCCGCAGTTCCGGGAGGTAGCGGCGCGCCTCCGCCGCGAAGGCGCGCCTGCTGAGCGAGCCGCGCAGCTCGTGCAGGCCCGTCCGCCAGTGGCGGCGCGCCAGCGCGCGGAAGCCGCGCGAGGCGAGCGTCTCCGCGAGGTCGCGCGCGCGGACGTCGCGCCGCCGGTAGCCCTCGCGCGCGAAGGCGAGCACCGCGTTCGGCCCCACGTCGACGCCGCCGCCGACCCGGCGCGTGAAGTGGACGCCCAGGAACGGGTAGGCGGGATCGGGAACGGGGTAGAGGAGGCCGCGGACGAGGTCGGCGCGCGCGAGCCGGAAGTACTCGCCGCGGAACGGGACGATCGGCGGGTCGCGCTCGTCGCCGGCGAGCCGCGCCACGCGATCCGACTGGAGCCCGGCGCAGATCACGAGCCGGTCGACCTCGAGCCCGCCGCGAGTCGTCTCGACGCGGCCGCCGCGAATCGCGGTCACCTCGGCGCCGAGCAGCACCTCGCCACCGGCCGCCCGCACGTCCGCCGCGAGAGCCTCCGCGATCGCGCGGTAGTCGGTGATCGCGGTCGTCGGCGAGTGGAGGCCGGCGATCCCCGCCGCGTGCGGCTCCACCTCGCGGAGCTCCTCGGCGCGCAGCCGTCTCAGTCCCGGCACGCCGTTCCCGCGCGCGCGCCGCTCCAGCTCGTCCAGCCGCGGCAGCTCCGACTCGTCGAGCACGACCACGAGCTTCCCGCACTCGACGAGCGGGATCGCCTTCTCCTCGCAGTACGCGCGCAGCAGCTCGCCGCCGCGCCGGCACAGCGTGGCCTTCAGCGAGCCCGGCGCGTAGTAGATCCCGGCGTGGACGACGCCGCTGTTGCGCCCGCTCTGGTGCTGCGCGACCGCGTCTTCCTTCTCGATCACGGTGACCGCCTGCCCGAGCTCGCCGAGACGGCGCGCGACCGCGAGCCCGAGGAGCCCGGCCCCGACGACGCCGATGCGGCGGAGATCGCCCACTCCGGCGCAGACTAGGCCCGGGGCGGGGCTAGCATCCGCGCTGGTGCATGACTGAGACCAGCGGGCGTGTCGCGGGCGTCCCGGGCGACACCGTCGACGCGACGGTCGCGGCCGGCCTCGAGATCGAGGTCCGCAGCCAGTGGGCCTACGTGCGCAGGCGCTTCGTCCGGCACCGGCTGGCGATGGCGAGCCTGATCGTCCTGATCCTCGTCTTCGGGGCCGGCATCTTCGCCAACTACATCGCGCCGTACTCGTACCAGACGTTCGACCTGAAGGACCTGCTCCACCCGCCGACGACGCACGGCCATCACTTCTTCGGCACCGACAACATCGGCCGCGACTACTTCAGCGCCTGCATCTGGGGGATCCGGACGTCGCTCGAGGTCGGCGTCTTCGTCGCGTTCCTCGCGTCGAGCTTCGGCCTCGTCGTCGGCGCGGTCGCCGGCTACTTCGGCGGCTGGATCGACAACCTGCTGATGCGCATCACCGACCTCGTCCTGACGCTGCC